>NZ_JZRD01000019.1:0-152657 GCF_000963995.1 Pantoea sp. SM3 | reverse complement strand
AGATCTTAACTGACAAGCATTACGTCACTCTGCGGCGTATGAATACGGCCACACAAAACATTACGCCAGTGACGTTGTAACGGATGATGACGTGTCAGCGCATGATTGCCGATGCTCTCCACCATAAGCTCAACCGCGCGAATCGCATTTTCGGTGACCACTTGTTTGATTTGAGCCGTATGGCTGCTGGTCACCTGACCCCGAACGGCGCTGTTGAGCAGTGTGTGATTGGTGAACAGCAAAGTTTCGACGCGTCCTACTAACTCCTGAAATCGTGGCAAACTGGCTAGCGGCGCGCCGAGATTAGCGGGGATGCGCTGCTGCAAGAAGGTGATAAACCAGTCGCGTGCGCTTTGGGCTATCGCGTCATATAACGAGCCTAACAGCACCGCCATCCACACAGACTCCTCTTCATTTAGGCCTACTTTCGGCGTGCTCCAGGGCGCAACGTTAACCGCGTGATTGAGCGGAATCAACACCTCATCTAACACCACGCGATGGCTACAGGTGCCGCGCATGCCAAGATGATCCCACTCGTCGACGATTTGAATGCCTGGCGCATCGGCGGGCACCAGATAGCCGCCGACCAGAGGATCGGCATCATCGCTACTGGCCCAAACGAGAAACCATCTCAACCCATGGCTGCCGGTGGAGTAAATCTTCTCACCACTGATGCGCCAGCCCTCGGCGGTACGCCGCGCTCGGGTTGCAGGCAAACCGCCGCGCGCTGGCGTACCCAGTTCAGGTTCGACGCGCAGCGCATTGATCAACGCGCCCTGGGTTACCACGCTGTTCGCTACAGCCTCGCGCACACTAATGGGCCAGTCAGATTCCTCGCTCAGCCGCCGCGTGTTGAGATATTGCATGATCAAAATCAGTGCTGCGGAGGGTTCACCGCGCGCTACCGCCTGAATAATCGCCTGGCATTCTCGTAAATCGCCACCGCTACCGCCGGCAGAAGCGGGCAGAGCGAAATGCAATAATCCGTGCTGACGTAAATGCGTGAAAGCCGCACGGGGAAATTCGCCGCTGTGATCGACCTGCTCAGCATGTGCAGCCAATCGTCCGGTAAGGGCTGGCAATATTTCAGCGAGAAAAGGGGTGTTATTTGCCATTGAGAAAACCTTATAAATTTCTGAATAACTTAAGGTTGATTGTTTCCTTATATGGCAAGACTGTAAAAGCAATAAAACCGCTTAACACATGCATAATTGGCATAATTCCGTATCTGGTTGAAGCATTAATTTACGATTACTCTGCCTGCTCCTGAAATGCATTATTACAACACTCACTCATTCATCTGCATATATTATTGGGAGTAAAACATGTCGGATAAATATTTACTTTCACGCCGTCGCTTTCTTGGGTATTCCGCAGCGGCGATGATGGATTCTACTTTGCCGGGACGCAGTTTTGCCGAAGAGCAGATGCATAATATGCCAATGTCCGGCGATCTTTTGCAGGGTGGTGCGGGCAAATGGGCGCTGGCGAAACCCACGCACATTCGTCTCGCGGTCAATCTTAACGCGATATGCCTCGCACCCGTTGTGGTGGCCGACCAACATAATTTCTTTAAAGCGCACAATCTGGAAGTCGAGTTCGTCAATTTCGGCAACTCTACCGAACTGCTGCTGGAGTCCATCGCCACGGGGAAAGCGGAAGCCGCCATCGGCATGGCGTTGCGCTGGTTGAAGGCGCTGGAGCAGGGTTTTGATGTCAAGCTGACCGCAGGCACACACGGTGGGTGCATGCGCTTATTAGCGCGCAATGAGGGTCCCGCTACGCTGGAGCAGCTAAAGGGCAAAACTATCGGCGTCACTGATATGGCGGGCGCGGATAAAAACTTCTTCTCGCTGATGTTAAAAAAACACGGCGTTGACCCGAATACCGATGTGAACTGGCGTGTATTCCCGCAAGATCTGCTGCCGATGGTGCTTGAGAAAGGGGAGATTCAGGCCGCCAGCGGCTCAGATCCGATTATGTGGCGTCTGGCACAGAAACCGGGCTACCGCGAAGTCGGCACCAATTTGATGGATGAATACGCCAACCTGAGTTGCTGCGTGGTCGGCACGCGCGGCAGTCTCATCCGCGAACAGCCGGAGGTGGCTGCCGCAATCACTCACGCGATATTGCAAGCGCATGCCTACGCTGCGCAGCATCCGGAAGCCATCGGCAGTGAGTTTAATGGACAAGCATTGAATACTACACCGCAGGAGATCGCCAGCGTACTGAAAACCCATACCCATGGCCACTATTCGGTGGGTAATGCATTCGTCAAAGAAATCGATGTTTACGCGCGCGATTTGAAAGCCATCAACGTACTAAGACCAGAAACCGATCCGCTGCTGTTCGCAAAGGGTATCACCAGCAATGTGCTGGTGTGAGAGGCCGTCTGACATCAAGCAATTTGTCGAAGCGGGGTAACTTATCGCGCATTCATCGAGCAGCGTAATTGCTGAGGAATGCGCAATAAATGACATTCTAATCAATGAAACTCAGCTAATCAGGCAATCTTCTGCGATGTTTGAATCGCATTCGCCAGCTTAAAGGTCTCAGCTGGCACCTGATGTGCAAACAACTGCGTCGTCAGGTAACTGCTGCCGCCATCTGCCAGCAGCAGTACGATGCGTTTGCCGTGATTTTCCGGTCGCGCTGCCACATGTTCCGCCGCCCATAATACGGCCCCGGAAGAATCACCGACTAACACACCTTCGCTGAGTGCCAGTTGACGCGCCGCCGCATACGCTTGCCAGGTTTCGACAGCGATCACTTCGTCATAAACCCGATGATCTAAATTCGCCGGGATGCGTTCGGGCGGCTGATTGCTAAAGGCGTGCACGCCGGTGATCTCCAGCGGTTCCGGGCGCAATTCGCTGGGCTGTGAACCCACGCCTGGCTCCACAGCGAAGACTTGCAGGCCTGGGTATTGCTGCTTCAGGTAGCGCCCGGTTCCGGACAGCGTACCGCCGGTTCCCACGGCCGCAATAAAGATATCCAGTTTGCCACCGCTGTCGCGCCAGATTTCGGGCCCGGTGGTTTGAACATGCACTGCCGGGTTGGCGGGATTCTCCAGTTGCAGCAGGAAATGCACCTCGGGCTCAGCGGCGGTCACTTTTTCTGCCAGCCATTTGGTGGCGGCGACAAAATCGCCATTGCTGGCTTCATAAAATTCTCTAAATCCGTCAATGGTGCTGAACGGCACCACTTCAGCACCGTAAGCCTGAATCAGTTGCGTGCGTTC
This sequence comes from Pantoea sp. SM3, assembly GCF_000963995.1. NCBI lineage: Bacteria > Pseudomonadati > Pseudomonadota > Gammaproteobacteria > Enterobacterales > Erwiniaceae > Pantoea > Pantoea sp. SM3. The sequence goes on along the minus strand of NZ_JZRD01000019.1, from coordinate 149,416 downwards.
GATACTGACAAAATCATTAATATAGACGCGGAATTTATAGCCTTTGGCGGCTGCAATCGCCGCTAATCCAATCCCGGTATTGCCGCTGGTGGTTTCAACCAGGGTGTCACCTGGCTTGATGGTGCCATTGCGCTCTGCGGCTTCGATCATGCTAAGAGCGATGCGATCCTTGACGCTGTGATTGGGATTAAACAACTCCAGCTTGGCGATCAGTTCGGCCTGAATCTCTTGCTGCTGCGTGTAGCGCGAGAGCCGCAGCAGCGGCGTATTACCAATCAGTTCAGTGATCGACGAGGAAATTTTTGCAACCATAGTTCACCTCTGTGGTGGAGTAGCCTGCGTGAGTCGTCATGATTGACGGCCCCTCAGATGTGGTGTGCGTTTCAACCCGATGCGCCATCGGGCACATCGGCCAATCGTTACCATTTCACCGTGCTGCGCTGCCATGAAAGCAGACGGTCGCGGACCAGGAACAGCAGGGAGATCAATGAAGAGAACAGCAGCGCCATCACGATCAACGCGGCATACATATTGGCGTAGGCCGCCCAGCCCTGGGCCCACTGCAGATACCAACCCAGGCCAGATTTCACCCCCATCATTTCAGCGGCAACCAGTACCGAGAACGACGCGCCCAGCCCCATAAATAAGCCGACAAACAGGTGTGGTAGCGCGGCGGGCACGGCTACGCGCAGCACCAGGAACATCGAGTTGGCACCCAACGTGCGCGCCACATCATAAAAACGGGTATCGACGCTGGAAACGCCAGACCAGGTCAGCACGGTGACCGGGAACCAGGTCGCCAGTGCGATGAGAAACACCGCTGCTGAGAAACTGGAAGGGAAAAAATAAAGCGACAGCGGCAGCAATGCCGTGGACGGCACGGGACCGAGGAAGCGCAGAATCGGATGCACCCAATATCCCAACCCGCGTGACCAGCCAATCGCCACGCCGGTGATAAAGCCCACCACGCTGCCGTAGATAAAACCAAAGGCCAGCAGACGCAGCGAATTGAGCACGCTATCCAACAGACGAGGCCAGTCAGTGGCGTAGGCTTCGACCAGTGCGCGCGGCGGTGCAAAGAAGGGGGCGGGCAACAGTGCCAGTTTCCCGGTCACGATTTCCCACACGCCAATAAGCAACGCCAGCACAATCAACCACGGGCCGCTGCGTTTTAACGGTGTCAGCAGCGTCAGGCGCGGAAATACGCCTGATGCAATCGCCAGCACGGTGAGCAACAGCGCAATGCCGGCAAACAGTTCATGGGTTTGATCGACAAAGCGCGGGGCAGCAAAACCCTGCGGCTTATCCGGTACCGCCACCATCAGCGCCACTAACGCCCACCACAGTAACAGCGCGCCCCAGACGGCGGGTTGCAGGCGGCGCGGTGCGGCGCGGTGTTGGGCAATAGTGAGGGTTTCACTGGCCATGATTCTCTCCTTAACTCGACATGTTGCTCATGTGTGCCATGTTACTGGCGTGCTGATGGACGGATTCGGCAGGCAACAGTTGCGGCACATAGTGCTCGGCAAACTGCTTCGCATCGGTATCCGGGCGAATCACATTGATCTTTTTCAGTTCCTCAACATAGGTCGCGACTTCACTGCGCAACTGGGCACCGGTGGAGTGATGGTGATGGGTGTGCTCTTTGAGCATCGCGGTGATGTCATCTACTGGCACCGACCCCGGCACAAAGGGCTGGAATATTTTGGCGGTTTCGGCGGGATGATCGGCAGTCCACTGCTGTGCATCAACAATAGCTTGAGTGATAGCGCGAGCGGTCGCCGGATCGTCACGCACCAGCGAACCACGCAGACCTAGCACACAGCAGGTCATGCTGGCGTATTCACCTTTCAGGTTGTTGTCGACTTCCAACAGGTTATGTTGTTTTTTCAGCAGCCAGCCCTGTGGATCATCCGTTGCCAGTGCCTGGACTTCACCTTTGCGCAGTGCCTCACCAAACAGGTCGGGTGGATATTGCAGCCAGTTGACCTGTTTATCCGGATCGATGCCCTGTTTTGCTAATTGCACAGCGAAGAAGTTGCGAATCGGACTGGCCTGATCGCTGACCGCGACGGATTTACCCACCAGATCTTTCACATCGCGAATGCCGCTGTTCTGCGGTGTCAGTAACCGCATGCAGCCACCGTGTGTGCCGACAGTCAGGTCCACGTCAAAGCCTTGTTCCAGTGGTTTCAACCAGCGCAACGCCATACCAATGCCGCCATCGGCCTGCCCGGTAGCGATCGCCTGCAGCAGCGCATCGGTCGGGCCACTGAAGTTAACCGGTTCGACATTAAGACCATATTTTTTAAAGAAACCCTGTTTCAGGGCAACGGAGATCGGTGCCTGACACACCGCCGTTTGCCCCCACGCCAGTTTGATGGTTTTAAGCGGTTTGTCGTCAGCGAAAACAGGGCTGCTCAACAATGGATTCACCGCGATACCCGCGCTGAATAAACCCAGACCGCGCAATAATGCGCGCCGGCTCAGAAAGTAATTTTGCATTGCCATTTTGCTTTCCTTGTCATTAAAGATCAGGGGCACTATCGCTTAACGATTTCCTGCCACCAAATAACAATCCCGCATGAGGTCATGCAGTTTTTCTTTATGAAAAATGACGGATAGGTTTGCCGAAATGGCTATTTCAATGAGGCGAGAGAGCCGCTTATGGTTATTTTCTGATAACAATCGGCTCATTATTATTTTAGCGGGAGTGAAATATGGCCATGAACTCTGCGGGCGTGAATATTGCCATTGAAAAAGTGAATCACCATTTCACGCTTGAAGGCAGTGATTTACCCGTGCTGGAGAATATCAATTTACAGGTGAAAGCCGGCGAGTTTGTTGCGCTATTAGGCCCATCCGGTTGCGGTAAATCGACTTTATTGCGCTTACTCGCCGGGCTGGAACCTCCTGCCAGCGGTTTGCTGGCGGAAGAGGGCAAAGCCATCACCGCCCCCGATCCATCCCGCGTGGTGGTGTTTCAGGATCCCACGCTCTATCCGTGGCGCACGGTGTATGACAACGTAGGCCTCGGCTTGCAAATTCGCGGCGAAAACAGAGCCGTTAGAGCGCAGAGGATTAACGCGATGTTGGATCGTGTCGGCCTGAAGGATTTCGCCCGTGCCTGGCCGCATCAGCTGTCAGGCGGGATGGCCCAGCGAGCAGCGTTGGCACGCGCACTGGTGAATGTGCCACGTCTGCTCATTCTTGATGAGCCACTGGGCAAACTCGATTCTCTCACGCGGTTACGCATGCAGCAGGAAATCGTTGATCTGTGGCAGGAGCAGCAGTTCACCACGTTGATGGTCACCCATGACGTTGAGGAGGCGCTGGTGATGGCCAATCGGGTGGTGGTGTTCAGCCCGCGTCCGGCCAGAGTGGTGGATGTGATTGAGGTGGATCTGCCCTGGCCGCGCCGCCGCGATGACCCACAGCTTGTGGCGTTACGCAGCCGAATTTTGGATTTATTGGGCACCGATCGCGCCGCCGCTTAAATGGCAATGGAAAACAGCAGTTCACGCAACCAGCGGTACCCGGCATCGCGGTGCGTACGCTCATGCCAGACAACGATTTTGCTAAAACCCTGAATAGTTAACGGCGGCGGCAGGATTTTCAGACCGGGTAGATCGCGCGTCAAGCGACGAGGCACCACGCTGATTAAATCACTGACGCGCAAGATTTCCGGCAGGACCAGAAAACTGCACACCGAGAGCGTCACGCGTCGCGACCGGCCTGTTAATGCCAGCGCCTCATCGGTGACACCCTGAAATCGCCCTCCTGTATAGGAGACTAACGCATGATCCTGGGCGCAAAAGCTATCAAGCGTCAGGGCATCAGGCTGAGCAAGGGGATGGTCTTCACGCATCAGGCACACATACTCTTCCTGATAAAGTGGCCTGGCGTGCAGGTCGACGGGCGCAGTATCCGGTGTAATCAGCGCCATATCGATGTCTCCGCGTTCAAACTGCAGGGATAACTGTTCATTGTTGACCGGCAGCACCGCGACGCGAATGCCTGGTGCTTGTACACGTAGTGCCGCCATAAAAGGCACCACCACGGCACGTAAAGCGTAATCCGTGGCGGCAATCTTCACCGTCATCTCAGCGACAGCGGGTTCAAATGCCTTGGGCTGCAATAATTCACTGACTTCAGCCAGAATGGATTTCACTGGCTGCGCCAGTTCTAACGCCCGCAATGTTGGAATGATGCCGCGCTGAGTGCGTGTAAAAAGAGGATCATCGAAACACTCGCGCAGGCGCGTCAGCATCCCGCTGACGGCAGGTTGCGTGAGTGACAGTCGCTCAGCCGCGCGTGTCACACTGCGTTCATCCAGCAGGGCGTCGAGTGCCTTCAGCAAATTAAGATCCAGATTACGTATATCGGTTTTCATAAGCCCCGGTAGTGACAGGCAAAAGTGAATTTATGCTGAAAACGGCGTTGCGTGTTATCCCTCCAGCAGCAACTGGCAAAGCGCTTTACCAACCTCGGAAGCTGACTGCGGGTTCTGACCAGTAATCAGTACGCCATCGGTTACCACGTTGCATTGCCAGTTTTCAGCCGCTTGATGTCGTGCCCCGCGTGCTTTTAGCGTAGTTTCCAACATAAAAGGGACAGCTTCCGCCAAACCTACTTCCATTTCTTCTGTGTCGGTAAAAGCCGCAACACGTTTACCTTTCACCAGATACTGCCCATTGCTGAGTTTCACGTTGACCAGTGCGGCGGGACCATGACAAACGGCAGCGATGGGCTTATTGCACGCAAACATGTCACGGATCAGTGTTTTAACCGCAGCATCATCCGGGAAGTCCCACATAGTTCCATGCCCACCGACAAACAGTACAGCACTGTAATCATCACTTTTGGCTGCGGCCAGCGATAAGGTGTGATTGAGTTGCTGCTGGAAATTGCCATCCTGCCAGTATCGTTGATTAATTTCATCATCCCCGATGCCATAGACAGGTGGTTTTCCGCCTTTAATGGAAGCAAAGGCGACCGGCACGCCTGCCTGAGTCAGCACATGGAGGGGATGCGTTAATTCCGGCAAGTAAAAACCTGAAATTTCATGTCCGTTCACAATGCCGCGATAGCTGGTAAGTACCATTAGCACCGGTTTAATCAATGGGGTCTGGCTATTTGCCATTTCATATCCTTAAGATTTAAAAAATGAAGTTATGCGCCATTGCTCAATTTTTGACGGGTTCCGCGCCCCGTCAGATTAGCGGATGTACCTATAATGAAAACATGCGTTCACTTATGAAGGTGATAAATTATCGTTATAGCCAGCGCGAGCTATCATATTTCAGATATCAATAATTTTAATATCAAAAATAATGAAAGGCGATTGGTGTTATTTCTCCAGCAGACAGATACTTCATCTGTCCCTTATCACTTTTGAGAAATAACCAATGAAAATGAACGCGATTAACTGGCCGGAAGGCTTTGTTCCGGGATTTGCCGATAACTACTGTTCCAACGAAGTCATTGTTGCAGGCTTAAGCACCCAAGATATCTGGCCGTTGCTGAATACTCCCTCACTGTGGCCGACTTATTATCAGAACTCGGCTAACGCCCGTTTCTATGACAATAAAGGCCCAGAACTGGAACAGGGCGTGCGTTTCTACTTCGAAACGTTTGGCTTCCCCGTTGAAGCTCAGGTCACAGAATATGTCGCGCCTGTTGCAGGTGAAGCGGCCCGTGTTTCCTGGCACGGATGGGCGGGCGAAGTCGGCAGCGATGAACGCCTGGACGTATTGCACGCCTGGCTTATTGAAGATCTCCCTGATAACCGCGTGCGCATCCTGACACAAGAGACGCAAAACGGTAAGCCTGCTGTGGAGTTGGCGAATGCCAAACCTAATCCAATGATTAACGGTCACCAGGATTGGCTGGATGGGCTAGTCGCTGCGGCTAAAGCCCGTCAGTAAAGGTTACATCTGGGCTTCCAACCAACGTAGTGCCTGTTGTGCCCGCGCAGAAAGAGGCCATTCCGCGCGGTGAATCAGCCAGATGGAATCCACTAAGGCGTTACCTGCCTCGATCACCTGAATACCCTCCTGAAGGTGAAACGCCAGACGGGCAAAACGCGGCAATACGGTAAATCCCAATCCTCGCGCGACAGGTTCGAGAATCAAGCTGATCTGATTACTGAAGCCGCGCTGTGGCAGGTTGCGCACGCCTGGATTACCGGGAAAGCGTCGGCTCAGCAGACGCGTCGCCATCGCCTGACCATCTGGATGATCGATAAAGCCCAGGGCTTCAAGATCTTCCCATGTTGTCGCGGCTGCGCCTGCTGGCACAACCAGCTCTAGAGGTTCTTCTGTAAATTTCTGTGCCACCAGACGTTTGTCATCGGGCTTTTGCGTCATCAGGCCCATCTCAAACCGGTTATGCAGCACGGCATCCATCACTTCGCTATCCGGTGCAAAACGGTGACGAATGGTTAAGTCAGGATGGTGTTGCTGCAAAGCGAGGAGCAGGGGATAAAGACGCAACCCGATACTGCCGGGGGAGATAAGACTGACTTCCCCGCAGGTCACGTCGCCTTCACTGAGTCGCAGTGCCAGGTGACGCTGGGCACGATCTACCTGCTGGCAATAATCCAGCAGGGCCCGACCGGCGGGTGTCAGTTCTAACGGACGCTTACTGCGCAGGATCAGCGGGCCGAGTTGATGCTCAAGATGGCGAATATGTTGGCTGACGGCCGCTTGTGTGATGCCCAGCCGTTCAGCGGTGGCCGTGAAGCTGCTCACTTCCGCCAGTGTGGCAAAAGATTTTAGCCATTGTGGATTTAGCATAATGAAATTTTATAATTTCCATAATCGAATCATTGTTTTCATTATACCTATAGCATCGTAGCCTGTGGATCTTTTCATCAAAGGAGATGAGCGATGAGTACTCCCTATCCACGTACGTTTTCACACATTGGTCTGTCAGTGACCGATCTTGATGCCGCTGTAAAATTTTATACTGAGGTCATGGGTTGGTACCTGATTATGCCACCGACTGAGATTCAGGAGGATGAATCCGCCATCGGTGTGATGTGCAGTGATGTATTTGGCGGCGGCTGGGAAAAATTCCGCATAGCCCACCTCTCAACGGGTGATCGCGTAGGTGTCGAAATTTTTGAGTTTAAAGCCGCTGAAAAACCAGAAAATAACTTTGAATACTGGAAAACCGGTGTCTTCCACTTCTGCGTGCAGGATCCCGATGTTGAAGGGTTAGCCGAGAAAATCGTGGCCGCTGGCGGAAAACAGCGTATGCCGGTGCGTGAATACTTCCCTGGCGAGAAACCGTATCGCATGTTGTATATGGAAGATCCGTTTGGCAACATCATTGAAATTTACAGCCACAGTTATGAGTTGACGTATTCGGCAGGTGCCTATGTCTGATCAGATGTTCTCCATTCCTGCTGACTGGCGTGGTTGGGTCTGGCACGGAGGTCATTCCCCGCTGGATCTACAGGAACGTTATCTCAGCGCCACGCCACCGCAGGCGGGAGAAATTCTGGTGCAGAACGCGGCGATTGGGCTTAATCCGGTCGACTGGAAAGTGCTCAGCACACAGCTCGAACAAGTGCCGGGTGTTGATGGTGCGGGGACGGTGGTGGCGATAGGGCCAGAGGTGGAGAAAAGCCTGCTCGGCAGACGTGTGGCTTATCACCAAAACTTACAGCGTAACGGTAGCTTTGCTGAGTACACCGTGCTGGCTGCAAAGGTTGTCATGCGGATCCCCGACGATATTGATTTTGCGACGGCCGCCGCCTTCCCTTGTCCAGCATTGACTGCCTGGCAGGCCATTGAAAAAATTCCTGCTCAGTCCGGCGCGCCGCTGTTGATTGCTGGTGCGGGCGGTTCTGTTGGTCATTATCTGGTGCAACTGGCACAGGCGCGGGGTTTTGATATCACAACTTTGAGTAGTGAACGCCACTGGTCGCGCTTGCATGCACTGGGTGCAAAACGATGCCTGAACGATAGCCAACTCACGACAGAAGCGGCACATCGTCGTTATTTCGCCGTGATTGACGCGGTGGGGCCAGAACATGCTGCACAGCTAGCAGATACTCTGCTGGCTAATGGGCACTTAGTCTGCATTCAGGGGCGTGTCACGGAGTGGCCATGTGCCGCATTTGGTCGCGCGCTCTCACTGCACGAAGTGGCTCTTGGCGCTCTGCATCAAATGGGTAATGCTCAGCAATGGCATGCAATCACGCAACAAGGAGAGCGCATGCTGGCGCAGATTGCCTCCGGGAGTTTGCAAAGCGAGTTACTGCTGCATTTTCCTTACGATCAACTGCCTGCACAGTTACGAGCATTACAGCATCGTAATTTCAGTGGCAAGCAGGTCATTTTGCTTAAATTACATTAAGGGATTGTCATGGGACTGTTTTTACCTTTTAGCCTGAAAGACATCACGCTGCGCAATCGCATCGCGGTTCCGCCGATGTGCCAGTACAGTGCCGTGGACGGTGTTAGTAACGAATGGCACCGTGTGCATTACAACAGTCTGGCTCGCGGCGGTGCGGGGCTGGTGATTGTCGAAGCAACAGCGGTGTCACCAGAAGGGCGCATTACACCGGCTTGTCTCGGCATCTGGAATGACGCTCAGGCGGAAAAACTCGGACAGATTGCGCGCGAAATCAAAGCCAGTGGTGCAGTGCCGGGCATTCAAATTGGACACGCTGGGCGCAAAGCCAGCGCAAATAAACCTTGGGAAGGTGATGACCATATTCCTGCGGGTGATACGGCAGCCTGGGAAACTCTCTCTCCTTCTGCCGTGGCTTTTGGTGCCAATTTGCCGCGTTTGCCGAAGGCCATGACGCTTGATGATATTAAACGTGTACGCGAAGATTTTGTGCGTGCTGCGCAGCGCGCCCGCGATGCCGGATTCGAGTGGCTGGAATTGCATTTTGCTCATGGTTATCTGGCGCAGAGTTTCTTCTCGGTCCACGCCAACCAGCGTACTGATGAATACGGCGGTGACGCCGCTGGGCGCAGCCGTTTCCTGCGCGAAACCTTTGATGCGGTGCGTGAAGTGTGGCCAGAAAATCTGCCGTTGACCGCGCGTTTTGGCGTGCTGGAGTTTGATGGGCGGGATGAAGAGACGTTGCAGGAAGCGATTACGCTCACCAGGCAGTGGCGTGATAATGGCCTCGATTTGCTGAGCGTGAGCATGGGCTTCTCAACCCCGGATGCCAACATCCCGTGGGGCACGGCATTCCTGGCACCCATTGCCGAACGTGTGCGCCGCGAAGCGAACATTCCGGTGACGTCAGCTTGGGGTATTGATGCTCCTGCCATTGCAAATGAGACCATTGAGAAAGGCCAATTGGATCTGGTAATGGTGGGACGCGCGCACCTGAAAAACCCGCACTGGAGTTATCAGGCCGCGCTGGTACTGGACAAGACCGAACCTTCCTGGGTGCTGCCTGCGCCTTACGCACATTGGCTGGAACGCTATCGGGTCAGTGGGGATTGAGTGACCAGACCTGCCAGTTGCGGCAGGTCTATTCTTAGCTTTTTGCGAAAATCCACAGATCCTCTTTGGGCAGTGAGACGCGGAAGCGCTGATTGCCGCGGAACTCCTTGCCATACGCGCGCAGCGCAAAATCATCCCCTTCGGTACGGAACAGGTATTCCCAGCGGTCACCTAAATACATGCTGGTGAGCAGGGGCAATTCCAGCGCGTTGTCATCCGTGGTGTCAGCCACATTCATACGCTCGACACGTATCACCGCTGTGCCTTCCTGCCCAACACGCACCTCGCCGCTCGGCTTACCCCATAGCGCCCATTTCGCTCCGGCAATGCGCGCCCGTCCGCCTTCAACGTGGGTAATTTTGCCGTGCAGGCGATTGTTGCTACCCATAAACTCTGCGGCAAACAGTGTAGAAGGCTGGCTGTACATCTCCTGCGGTGTGCCTTGCTGTTCAATCACGCCATTGTTGAGCAGCAGAATGCGGTCAGAGATCGCCATGGCTTCATTTTGGTCGTGCGTCACCATCAAGGCAGATAATCCGAGTCGAATAATCAACTCGCGTAAGAACACGCGTGCCTCTTCACGCAATTTGGCATCCAGGTTGGAGAGCGGCTCATCCAGCAAAATAACGGGCGGGTTATAGACCAGCGCACGACCAATCGCCACACGCTGCTGCTGACCGCCGGAAAGCTGATGCGGATGGCGTTTGCCAAGATGCCCGAGACCCAGTTGATCCAACACCGCCTGAACGCGTTGATTAATCTCTGCTGTGGCCACTTTGCGCAACTTGAGCGGGTAGGCCACGTTCTCAAACACGGTTTTGTGCGGCCACAGCGCGTAGGACTGAAAAACCAGGCCGAGATTACGCTCTTCAGCTGGGATTTCACTTTTCGGCGTGCCGTCAAACACCACATTTTTGCCGATAGTGATACGCCCCTGTGACGGTTTTTCCAGACCCGCCACGGCGCGCAATAAGGTGGTTTTGCCGCTGCCTGACGGTCCCAGCAGTGAAACCACCTCGCCTTTTTTCAACTGCATTGATACGCCTTTCAACACCGGATTATCGCCGTACATCAGATGCAAGTTATCTACCGATAATTCAATCATGTAATTTCACTCCAAAGCGTAAAGCGATGCCGAGGCCGACCACCACCAGCACGATATTAATCAGGGAGAGCGCAGCCACGATATCAATGGCACCCGCAGACCACAGTGAAACCAGCATTGAACCGATGGTTTCGGTGCCGGGTGACAGCAGATAAACGCCCGTTGAATATTCGCGCTCAAATATCAGGAACATCAGCAGCCACGAGCCTATCAGGCCATGACGTGATAGCGGCACGGTCACATGGCGCGTGGTCTGTCCCGGGGTGGCGCCCACACTGCGCGCGGCCTCTTCCAGTTCCGGGCCGACCTGCAACAGCGTTGATGAAATCAGACGTAAGCAGTAAGCCATCCACACCACGGTGTAGGCCAGCCAGACGCTAAAGATGGTTTGACGCAACGAACGGAGCCAAACGATAAAGTTCTCGCGCAGCCAGTCGGCAACCGGCAGGCTTGAGAGCCAACCATTTTTCAGTGATTGATCCAGCCACATCGGGATGAACAGGAATACCCAGAGAAAAGCCAGACCGGCTAACAGCCCCGGTACGGCGCGTGGTACCAGCACGCTGTAATCCAGGAAGCGCGTAACCTGATCCTGTTTACGGTGCATCGCGATACCTACAAACAGATAACAGATCACCGCAATCGCGCCACCAATGACGCCAATCAGCATCGAGTTGACGATGGCACGCAACAGATTGGGTTGATCCCAGATACTGCGGAAGGTCGCGATGGATATTTCATCCCACAGTGAGACGCCGACACCCCAGTGAGAGATGAATGCGCGCATCACCACACCCAGAAGCGGCACGCCGATGGTGACGGTGAGCCATGTCAACACCACCGCACCGGCAATCCAGCGCCATTTACCCAACGGGAGGGCGCGGGCTTGTGAGGCTTTGCCTTTCATGGTGACAAAACGGTTGGCGGTGCGCATCAGCCAGCGCTGTAGCATCACCAGCGGCACGGTGAAGCAGATCAGCACCACGGCGACAGCGGCCATCAGGTGGTAAGACGGGGTGCCGAGCTTGTTGGTCAGCTTATACAGGTAGGTGGCGAGCACCATGTTGCCTTCCGGATCGCCCAACACCAGCATCAGGCCGAATACTTCCAGTCCCAGAAAGAACAGCAGCACGCAGGCATACAGAATCGAAGGGCGCACCATCGGCAGGCTGACCGAAGTCATCACCTGCAAGGGTGAGGCACCCACGGTTCGCGCCGCTTCTTCCACATCTGAGCTCACGCTGCGCAGTGCCGATGAAATATAGAGATAGGCATGCGGCACATGTGTCAGTCCCGCGATCACCACAATGCTGGTCATCGAATAGATGTTCCACGGCACCACGCCAAACAGCTGATTCGCCCACTGAGACAAGAAACCCACTGGCCCGGCGGCAACCACATAGCCAAAGGCCAGCACCATCGGTGAAACAAATATCGGGACCAGAATCAATGGCTCAATCAGGCGGCGCCCTGGCAGGTTGGTTCTGACCATCAGGAAAGCCAGAATACCGCCGAGCGGAATGGCAATGATCACCAGACCAAACGCCAGAATAAAGCCAGACTCCAGCGCCTTATAAAAATCAGGATCCGAGAAAATAAACTCAAATGAACCGAACGTCAGCGCTTTCTTTTTGGCAAAGAAGGGCGCCGAAAGAAAACTCTGTACCACAATAAACATCAGCGGCACGTAAATAACCAATGCGGTGATCAGAACAATCAATGCACGTGGCAAACGTTGCCACTTTTTCAGTAACCTGGTCATATGCCAACCCTGTCAAACACCGGACGCGAGAGGAAAGTTATGCGCCATTGCTGGCGCATAACATCGGGATCGTTATTTCCCTGCAGCGGTGCGCCACTGTTTAATAAATTCCAGGCGCTTCGCCGGTTCCAGATATTCCAGCAGTGATTCGTCTACAGGAATCGGCTTCAGGGCATCACCCAGCATTTTGGTCATACCATCGATATCGTTTTTACCTTCGATATCATTACGCAGTGAAGGGATGTCCGCCTGATTCGCCAGGATGCTTTGCCCTTTTTCTGACAACACGTAGTCCAGCCACAATTTGGCCGCGTTCTCATGCTCACCGTCTTCAGTGATAAACGAGACGCGTGATAACACCAGAATGTAATCTTTTGGATAGGCGATGCCCAACGCCGGATCGTTCTTAGCCCGTGCTTCGGCATAGGAACCGAGAATGTTATAGCCAATCAGGTTTTCACCCGATGATACGCGCTCCATCATGGTGCCAGTAGAAGACTGTACGGTCAGGCCACCTTTCGCCATACCTGCCAGGTTTTCTTTATATTGCGGATCCACTTTGCTGTCCTGAACCGTCAACATGAAACCTAATCCCGATTTTTCAATATCGTAGGTGGTCACTTTGTTTTTAAATTTAGCCGGATCGGCTGCAATCATTTTTGCCAGCGCCGTGTGAGAGTCAGGCGCGGTGTCTTTCGGGATGAGTTTGTTGTTGTAAATAAACACCACCGGTTCGTAGGTCGTGCCGTAGGCTTTATTTTGCCACACCGCCCACTTTGGAATTTTACTCTGCTCAGGAGAGGCATATTCCGCAGCGTAGTCGGTGGCCAGCTTCAACGCGGTATCCATGGATGAACTCCACACCACATCGCCGCTGCCGCTGCCGGAGGCCTGTTCACTGATGTAACGGTTGTAGAGTTCGGTGCTGTTCATGTCGTTATATTCAACTTTGATGCCCGGATAGAGCGACTCAAAGCCTTTAATCAACGGGCCAGCAGCCTTAGTGTCAGTGGTTGAATACACCACCACTTTTCCCTCTTTTGTCGCCGCATCAATGACTTTCTGATAATCAGCGGGATAACCAGCAGGCACAGCGGCGATCGCAGAAAAGGAGAGCCCAGCCATGACAGAGGTTGTTAAAAAACGCAGTGAGGTTTTCATACAGATCCTTTTGGTTACATTTGTTACAAGAATTTAACAGTAACCCATTGCGACCCCGATGCAATCCACCCTGTAAAGTTTTTACAGCTTTTGTGAACTCAGTTTGGTTATTTATTTCAAGGTAAAATTATTTCACGCTGAATGTCGTGAGAGTTATCGAATAAAAGTAAGCACATTCAGGGAATCCTTAATTGAACATTAAGAACGAGGTGTAATTCTCCAATTTTAAGAAAAGTTTTCATCAGGGGAACTATTTTTTTGTTTTAAGGGAGATTTAAGTTTCCCCGTTCATCATGGGCGCAATATGTTGACGGGGACACCGATCATGACTGACACCTTTACAGAATTAAAAGCGAAAGTACCTCAAGCCACACTGTTGTTTTGGGTGCTAAAAATGATGTCCACAACGGTAGGTGAAACCGGAGCGGACTGGATAAACTTTGGGCTAGGATTGGGTCTGACCGGCACATCGATTATTTCTGCGTTGTTATTTTTATGCGTATTACTGATTCAGTTGCGCGCACCGCGTTATATCCCCTGGTTGTATTGGCTCACGGTGTTAATGGTGAGCATTACCGGTACGTTATTGACCGATTATCTGACCGACCAACTGCAGGTGCCATTGCTTTATTCTGTGGCGATGTTTGGTTCGGGACTGGTGATGGTGTTGATGTTTTGGCATCGCACCGAGGGCACGCTGGAATTCGCATCCATCAATACGAAAGGCCGTGAACTCTATTACTGGCTCGCCATTATAATCACCTTCGCTTTTGGTACCGCGTTAGGCGATGCGTTGGCCGAAAGATTATCGTTGGGCTATCTGACCACCACGCTGTTGTTTGCCGTGTTGATTGCGGCGACAGCCGTATTGTGGCGCGTAGGTAGACTCAGCAGCGTGACCTGTTTCTGGACGGTTTACGTTTTGACGCGCCCATTGGGGGCTTCACTCGCCGATCTGTTCTCTCAGCCGATTAAAGAGGGCGGATTGGGCTATGGCACCACGCCAGTCAATATTATTTTCCTGCTTGCGATGGCGATATTAATCGGCGCATCAACGTTGTACGGCCACTCATCGCGCCAGATATCCAAACTCTAAACAGATCAGGAATGAAAATATGTTGCAGCATCTGATGGATTATCTCTCGGGCAGTCACTTGATAGCGCTGGTAAATGCCGACCCTTTATATGTGGTGGCCATTGTCGCGGTGATTATTTTATGCGAGACCGGCCTGGTGATTGTGCCGTTTTTACCCGGCGATTCACTGTTATTCACATTAGGCGCCTTTTTACCGGCGACATCTGTTTCACCCTTGCTGGTGATCGCTCTGTTAACCGCCGCCGCTTTTATCGGCGATACGCTGAATTACCATATTGGCAAAGGGGCGGTGGGGCGTTTTATTTTGCGGCGTCAATGGCTGAAGGTTCAGCATCGGGAAAAGACGGAAGCCTTCTTTCGCAAATATGGCGCAGCCACCGTCTTTATTGGTCGCTTCGTGCCGATTGTGCGTAGCGTTGCGCCCTTTGTCGCGGGGCTGTCGTCCATGCCTCGCTCTGCATTTTTACTTTGGAATTTTGCGGGCGGTCTGGCGTGGTGTGGCAGTTTCATCGCGCTCGGCTATTTCCTGGGTGATCTGGCCTGGGTGCGCGATCACCGTGAATGGCTGGCGCTCGGCATTATTGGTCTTTCACTGCTGCCGGTGCTGACCGCGGTGATGCGTCCTGCCCAGCAGGAAGAGTCATGAGAGTGCTGCTGGTTGAAGATGACCGCATGATCGGTGATGCAGTGTATGCGGCGCTGAAGGATGCCGCCTACGCCGCCGATTGGGTGCGTGATGGCGAACAGGCGCTGCTGAGTCTGACGGCTCACCACTACGATTTGGTGCTGCTTGATCTGGGTTTACCGCGTCGTGATGGCGTTGAAGTGCTGAAGCAACTGCGTCAGCAAGGCAATCAGGTACCGCTGCTGATCGTTACCGCACGCGATGCACTGGAAGATCGTTTGAAGGGGCTGGATGCAGGTGCCGATGATTATGTGCTCAAGCCCTTTGCCATGAGCGAACTGCTGGCACGTGCACGTGCGGTGATGCGGCGCAAAGCAGGGAATGCCGCGCCATTGATGAGCAATGGGCTCTTGACGCTCAATCCGGCAACCCGGCAGGTGTGTCATCTTCAACGCGATGAAACCCACACGCTATCTGCCCGTGAGTATGCCCTGTTGCAGGCGTTAATCGCCCAGCCCGGTCAGATTTTTTCGCGCAGCGAGCTAGAAAGCAAAATTTACGGCTGGGGCGAAGAGGTTGAGAGCAACGCGATTGAGTACTTCATTCATTCGCTGCGTAAAAAGCTCGGTAGTGATGCGATTCAGAATGTGCGGGGCGTGGGATGGAAAGTCTCAAAAGACGCCTGAGTGAATCAGTGCAATTACGTCTGTCGCTGGTTTTGTGTGTTGCTGTCGGCAGTATCGCTTTTCTTAGCGGAGTGTTGGGTTTTCTCTCTGCCTGGGATGAAGCGCATGAGTTGCAGGATTCGTCGCTGCAACAAATCGCCAGTCTGGCGAAAGATGGCATGTTGACGCCCGGTAAGAGCAGTTTCATCAGCCCGCCGCTACAGGATGAGGAGGGCTCGCGCATTGTGGTGCACTTCATCATGCCTGCTGCGGCGCCCGTCGCTGATTTTGCACTGCCTGCACAGCTTGAGGCGGGTTTTCACACGCTGAAAGTCAATCAACAACGCTATCGCGTGCTGATAGAAAACATGGCTGGTGGCGTGCGCGTCGCGGTGGCGCAACGTGCTTCGGTGCAGGAAAGCGTCGCGCTCTCTTCTGCACTGCGCACTTTAGTGCCGTTCGGCATTCTTTTTCCGGTACTGCTGTATCTGATTGCCGATCTGGTGAAGAAGATTTTCCGCCCGATTCGCCAACTGGCGGCGGAGGTCGATCAGCAACGCGACAGTGCATCAATGTCACTGAATGGCGCGACAATTCCGCATGAAATTCAGCCCTTTATCATTGCCATCAATCGCTTGCTACAACGGTCTTCTGATGCCATCACGCAGCAGCGACGTTTTGTTGCGGATGCCGCCCACGAACTTCGCTCACCGCTGACGGCGCTGATGCTGCAATCCGAACGGCTGGCAAGTAGCGAACTGCCGCCGGAGAGCCAGCATCGGCTAAGTGATTTGCGTGCAGGTATGCAACGCGCCAGTTGGCTGGTGGAGCAGTTGCTGACGCTGAGCCGCGCTCAAAGTGTTGAAGCCGGAGTGCTGCCGCCCGTGGAGCGCACACAGGTTTTTGCGGTGATGAAGCAGGTGATTGCCGATCTGCATCCGTTAGCTGAGCACAAAGCCCAGGATCTGGGGGTGCTCAGTATCAGCGATGCGGAGGTGATGGTGCGCCCCTCTGATCTCTATACCGCGTTGCGCAATCTGTTGCACAACGCCATCCACTACACGCCGGAGGGAGGATGCATCGATATCGCTATCGAACAGCATCCCCGCCAGGTGTTGATCACCATCGAAGACTCCGGTCCGGGTATTCCAGCCGATAAGCACCATCGGGTGTTTGACGCTTTTTATCGCATGGAAGGCAATGACGCCAACGGCTCAGGCTTAGGTTTGTCGATTGTCCACGCCATGCTGGTTCGCATGCAGGGTGAGGTGGCGCTATCAGCCGCCACGCGCTTCCCATCGGGTTTGAAGGTAAGTGTTTCCCTGCCACTGGCTTAATTGATTACAAGGAGATAGCGATGTTTCTGACATCTGAAAATGCGGAAAATATTAACGACACGGTTTTCCTGCTGCTGAATGCGCCGGCGCATGCATCGACGGCAATGCTGAGTTTTGGCAATGTCTGCGCGACGTGGCTGATATTGATATATCCGCTGGCGTTGCTGGTTTATTGGTTCAGTTTTAACCGTGATAAGCAACAGGCGGCGTTGTCTGCTTTACTGACATCGCTGATCGCTTTAACCCTCAACGTGATCATCGGAGATTTCTTCCCTCATCCACGACCGTTTATGGTGCCGATTGGCCACACCTTTATTTCCCATGTCGCCGACGCTTCTTTCCCCAGCGATCATATGACACTGGCCTGTGCGATTACGATGAGCTTTTTATTTAGCCAACGGCAGATATCAGGTGCCGTGCTGCTGGTGATGAGCGGATTTATTGCCTGGGGTCGAATCTATATGGGGGTGCATTTCCCCAGCGATATGTTGGGTTCGGTGCTGGTGGCACTGGGGTGTGCATTCGCTGTGAATAAAGCGGAACCGCTACTCTCACCGCTGTTTGATAAACTCTGCAATTTGAATACTTATTTATTGGTTTATTTAAAACTCACGCGCGCAAAACATTAATTGACGGATAATTAAACCGATGCGATTTTTACGCAGCCCTTATATTGCGCTGTTCATCAGTTGTGCATTGTTGTTTGCTATTCCGTTATTTGCCTGGGGAATTCACTGGAGCTGGAATGCCAACGATCAATCCGCGCTGTTATGGTGGTTTTATGTGCTGACGCAGACCGTGAGTAAACCATTTGGCTTTATCACGTCTGCGTTAATGTTGTTTGTTTTGATTTATACGCTGAATATTCGTCGGGGAGAGTGGCTTAAATTTGCGTTGGTGATGTTATTGCCGGTGATCGTTGGACAACTGGCGGTCAGCGAGATCAAAAAGACCAACCATGAGCCGCGCCCCTATGTGGTGTGGCTGAGTCAGACGGACAGTGAGATTGATCGCCACTTTTACCAGGATGATCCTGCCCAGCGGCAGCAGCTGGTTAGCCAGCGGTTGGCTAATAACCCCCAGATTCCGGATTGGCAGAAGCAGCACTGGCTTCAACAGGTCGATCCTGCTTTTCCTTCCGGGCACACGATTTTTGCCGCCACCTGGGCATTAATGGCGGTGGCGCTGCTGATGGCGCGGGGTAAGTGGCTGTTGGCTGGGGGAGTGATGCTGTGGGCCTATGGCGTGATCATCAGCCGTCTGGCGCTGGGTATGCACTGGCCGGGGGATCTGTTTACGTCGATTATGATTGCGCTGTATCTGAGTTTGCCTGCGGTGTGGTGGTGGTTGCGGCGAAAGGCAGGCTAAACGTTGCTCTACAAGCATTAGGTGATAACGCAGTCTGGTGCCGCTCTGGGGCTGGCTGTCCTCGCGCCGCTGACGCGGTACCTTCACTTCACTCGTCAGCCTGACGGACCGGTGCAGACGGGACTTTCCCTGTCCCGGCTGCACCTTTCGCCAGCATCCATGCTGGCTCTCCTGGCTTCCTCATTCCGTTCAGCGCTGCGAAATGCCCGCCCCAGAGCGGCACCAGCCTGCTTGCTAACATCCGTTTACGCTGTTTGAAAGGGCGCGATGACTCAGGCGATAGCGCTTTTACTGCCACAAAGCGCACTGTGTCGGAGGCCCGCACCAACATGTTCATATATATAAAAAGGCCGCCATTTTAGAAAATAGCGGCCTCATTCAAAAAGGACCTAAGCTGGCAAGCATTCGCCAGCGAATTAACTATCTTATTGCTGCTGATAAACCGGCGAGTGGACGGATTTATCGGTCAGGGGATGTAGATTGCTGTCATTATTAACGTGATGATATTGATCCTCATCCCCCATATTAATTTTCCGTTCGCCTAGATCGAAAGGATAATTCTCGTACAGTTTATTCGGTGTGCCGGGATGCCAACTGGCGGGGGTTAATAGCCAGGTGTTGGCGGTGCGTTCCACGCCGATATTCGCTTCGACCTGAGTGACAGCTAACAGGGAAAACGCGGCTACAAGTATCATCAATAATTTCTGTTTCATGGTGGTCACCTCGTGGTTAATAACAACTGTTGTGTTGATAGTGTTATTTTCTCACGGTGGCGGTGACCACACTCAAACCTGAAGATGACAATTCTGACAGGCGTGTTTATTGCGGTATCGAGAAGGTAAAGGTGCTGCCCTGGCCTGGCGTGCTGATGACCGCCACTTTACCGCCGTGTAACTCGGCGATGGTCTTCACAATCGCCAACCCTAATCCGGTATTTTCTGCGCTGGTGCGTGAAGGATCGGCACGATAAAAACGTTCAAACAGATGCGGAAGATGCTCAGGCTCAATGCCCTCGCCACTATCCTGCACGCTAAAGTGCAGCCAGTGAGGTTCTCGCACAGCGCGCAGAATGATCTCACCGCCTGCGGGCGTGTAGTGCAGGGCATTCGACAGCAGGTTAGAGATGGCGCGCTGAAAATGCAGCGGATCGGCAGAGAATGACTCATCGCCGGCTTGTATCAGCGTGATGTTTTTCTCCTCAGCCAGAATGTCGTAAAAACCAATTAAACGCCGGAATTCATTGGCGCTATTCAGCTGCTCTTTTTTCAACGGCTCGCGGCTGTTATCGGCGCGGGCCAGAAACAGCATGGAAGAGACGGTGCGCGACAAGCGTTCACCTTCTTCCACTATCGCCTCTAACGTATCCTGGTACTCCGCTGTGCTGCGTGGTTGATTCAGGGTCACGCTGGCCGCTGAAATCAAGTTATTGATCGGTGCCCGCAGCTCATGGGCGAGGTCAGAAGAGAAGCGCGTGAGTTGGGCAAAAGACGCTTCCAGTCGCGTAAGCATACTGTCGAATGATGAGGCCAACACCACCAACTCCGACGGCCAGCGCTCGGTGGCCAAACGCGTATGCAACTCTTCGACGTTGATGGTTTCAATCTGGCGGCTGATCACCCGCAGCGGACGCAGGCCACGACGTGCCAGACCATAGCCGCAGGCGGCAAACAGCAGGATCGCCAGCGCAGCAGCAATCTGCATGCGCGCCCAATAATTTTCGATGATTTCATTATTGCGTGAGACGTTGAGCGCGGCCTGCACCAACCACAGCTCTTTATCCTTGAGAGGGAAAGTGGTGGCGGTAATCAGATACTTCTCGTGCAGCTCACCGTCATGATGCTTCCAGCTCTGGTAGTTAAAATCTTTGGTCGGGGCAGGATAGGCCGATTGCGGCACGCGCATATTTTTTGACTGAGACCAGACTTTGCCGTCCGGACTGATAATGCGCAGCGACAAACGATCCTGCTCGGCGATAAATTCAAACAACTCCTTCTGCCACTGCTCTTGCGGCCCCTGGCGTTCGCTGATGGTGCTGGCAATCTCTTTTTGGAACTGCAGCGTGCTGCGCAACTCATTGACATCTTTACTGTTGAGTTGGTCGCGCAGGGTCTGATAAAGCAAGCCAGAAACGCTGTACAGCACAATCGCCATCGCCAGAGAGAAGAACAGGGTGAGTCGAACGGTAATCGGGACGTTACGGGGTATCAACATGCTCTTTTTCTTCCAGGACATAACCGGCACCCCGAATGGTGTGCAGCAGTTTTACCGCATAGTTATCATCAATTTTGCCGCGCAGACGGCGGATAGCGACATCAATCACGTTGGTTTCAGGATCAAAATTCATGTCCCACACCTGCTCGGCGATCACCGTGCGCGACAGGACTTCGCCACTGCGGCGCATCAACAGGCTTAACAACAAAAACTCCTTCTGCGTCAGCTCGATACGGTTGCCTTCGCGTGTGACCTTGTGCTTAACAAAGTCCAGCACCAGCCCGCCAATCTGCAACTGCGATTCGTCGCTGCTCAACACCGCGCTGGGCGTCTGACGGCGCAGGATCACCCGCGCGCGTGCCAGCAGTTCGCTAAAAGAGAAGGGCTTGATCAGGTAATCTTCCGCGCCAAGTTCTAACCCTTTAACCCGGTCCTCGACATCATCCCGTGCCGTGAGAAACATCACTGGCGTCGCACGGTCGGCCTGCCGCGCCATCTCCAGCAGCTTCCAGCCGTTGATGCCCGGCAACATCACATCCAGTATCGCCAGGTCATAGTCGTGCGTCAGCAGCAGGTGCAAGCCATCTATACCGTTGGCGGCCACATCCACCACAAAGTCATTCTCGCGCAGCCCTTTGGCGATGTAGTCCGCGGCCATCTGTTGGTCTTCTACTAATAACAATCTCATGCTTCCTCCGTCGCGTGGGTCAGCGCATCCAGACGTGCACCGGTACGATCAAACAGCAAATACAGCACCGGGGTGATAAACAGGGTAATGAATTGCGAAAACACCAGACCACCGACCACGGCGACACCCATCGGCTGGCGTAACTCGGCACCGGCACCCCAGCCGCAGGCAATCGGCAGCGCCCCCATAATGGCGCAAAGGGTGGTCATCATGATCGGGCGGAAACGCTGCAGGCAGGCTTGAATAATGGCGTCATGGGCACTTAACCCCTGCTCACGCTGCGCAGATAGCGCAAAATCGATCATCATGATGGCGTTCTTCTTCACAATGCCGATCAGCAACAAGATACCAATCATGGCGATGAAGGTGAGATCCAACCCCATGAGTCGTAACGACAGTAGCGCGCCTACCGCAGCGGATGGCAGGCCCAGCAGAATAGTGATGGGATGGATCCAGCTCTCATACAGCATGCCGAGAATCACATAAATCACCGCCAGTGCCAGCACAATCAACCACACCTGGCTGCTCTGCGACTGCTGGTACAACGCAGCTTGCCCGGCGTAGTTACCGAATACCGTGGCGGGAAGGTTGATGGCACTCTCTGCCTGACTAATGGCTTGCGTAGCATCGGACAGCGACTTACCGGGTGCCAGGTCAAATGAAATGGTGATGGCCGGTAACTGCCCCTGATGGTTCACGGCGGTCACGCCCTGCACGCGGCTAATATGCGTGAAGGTCGACAGCGGCAACAGATCGCCCGAAGCAGAGCGAACATAGATTTGTGACAGATCACTCTCGTTCTGACGGAAAGGCTGCTGCACTTCCATGATCACCTCATAACTGTCTTCCGGGGCGTAGATGGTGGAAGCCTGTAATGTGCCGAAGGCGGCGTACAAATTACTGCGGATCTGGTCGAGATCGACCCCCAGCAAAGAGGCTTTATTGCGGTCAATGGTGAGTTGCGCCTGTAGGCCATTCAGCTGGGCATCGCTGTTCACCCCGACAAACACGCCGCTCTTGTTCATCTCGGCCATCAGTTGATTAGTGTAGTCGTTAAGACTCAAGCCACTGCTGCTGCTCACCGATTGCAGCGTGTATTGATAGGTACTTTTTGCCGCACGGCCACCCACTTTAAAGTTTTGCACCGGGCTGAAGAACACCTGAATGCCAGGTAAGTAGTGGGTTTCGGCGCGCATCTGTTGCAACACTTGCGCCATCGCCGGGCGCTGGCTGGCGTCCTTCAACGTAATGTTGAGTTGAGTCGTGTCGTGATCCACTTTCGTCACCAGCGTCTCTACCGCACTGTCATTTAACAACGTGTTGCCCAACTGGAAGGCCACCTGTTTACGCGCGTCGTAGGACATATCCTGCGGCGTGTCGATGTTTGCCGTGACCTGGCCGATATCCTCATGTGGGAAGAACCCTTTCGGTGCACTGATATACAGCCAGGCGGTCAATGCGACGGTCAACACGGCGACCGAAAGCGTCACGGCACGATGAGCCACCGCCCAATTTAATCCGCGCGCATAGTGCTGACGCAGCGTCTCAAACCCGCGTTCAAACAGACGGCTCCACGCCGGCTCTGGTTTTGCGTGATCGGCATTATGGCGCATCAACATCGGTACCAGCAGCGGGATGATGGTGAGTGAGGCGGCAGCGGAAACCAGAATCGCCAGTGACACCACCCAGGCAAATTCATGGAAGAGCAGTCCCATGGTGCCGGGCATAAAGAAGATGGGGATAAACACCGCCACCAGCGATAGCGAGATGGAGATCACCGTGAAGCCGACTTCTCTGACGCCTTTTAATGCCGCGTGTTTGGGATCTTCACCCTGTTCGATGTAGCGCATGATATTTTCCAGCACCACAATGGCATCATCCACTACCAGCCCGACGGCGATGGTCAAACCCATCAGGGAAATGTTATCGAGACTCAAGCCAAAGGCGTACATCAGGCCAAAGGAACCCAGCAGCGAAATCGGTACGCTTAACGCGGGGATCACCGTGGCGCGTACGTGACGCAGGAACAGCAGGATCACCATAATCACCAGCGCAATGGTCAGCAGCAGGGTGAGATTGACGTCGTGAATGGCGTTGCGCACCGAGATCGAACGGTCATTGAGCAGCTGCATGTGAACCGAAGCAGGCATCTGCTGCTGCAATTTCGGTAACAGCTGCTTGATGGTGTCGAGTGTCGCCACCAGATTGGCACCCGGCTGGCGCGTCACGCTCAGCACGATGGCGGTGTGATTGTTCACGGCACTGTGGCTCAGCGTGTTTTCAATGCTGTCCTGCACGCTGGCAATGTCTGAAAGCCTGACCGGCTGACCATTGCGCGTTGCCACCACCACCTGACTGAAATCGCTGGCATTGCGCAGGTCACCGTCGGTCTGCAACATCATCATCTGCCTCTTTCCATCCAACTCACCAACAGGGGAATTGTCATTGGCCGCCTTTAGCGCAGTGTGCAACTCTTCCAGCGTCATGTTGGTGGCGGCGAGTTTGGCAGGATCAACTTCCACGCGCACCGCATAGCGCTTCTGACCAATCACCGTGACTTCCGCTACGCCCTTGATCATCGACAGTGATGGCGAGATCAAATCGTCCGAGTAACGGTTAAGATCCGAGAGCGTCATGGAGGGTGAATCCAGACTGATCTGCGCAATTGGCGCATCCGCTGGATTGACCTTGCGGAAGGTTGGCGGGGTGGTCATCTGCGAGGGCAGTTTTTTCAGTGACTGATACAGCGCCGCCTGCACATCTACCGAGGCTGAATCGATGTTCACCGAGGGATCAAACTCCAGCACGATGGTGGTGGCGCCCTCAAGGTTGGTCGACGTCATGGTCGCCACACCCGGAATGGTCGCCAGATTCTTTTCCAGCGGTGTGGCCACTGAGGATGCCATGGTTTCCGGGCTGGCGCCTGACAGTGAGGCGTTCACTTTGATGGTAGGCGTATCAAAAGTGGGCAGGGCAGCGACGGGCAAATGCTGCCAGCACACCGCACCCGCCACCATGATGGCAATCCAAAACAGCAGTACGGCAATCGGCCGCTGTAAACAACGCTCAGAGAAACTCATGGCTGCATGACCGCCTTATCAATGTTGCTGGCAATCTGCACCCTGATGCCGGGGCGCAAGTTATTCGCCCCCTCATTCACCACTTTAGTGCCCTGCGCGAGCCCATTAATCACCGCCAGAGACTGCTGCACGCGCAGCAGTGTGACCGTCTGTGCTTGCGCCTGGTTGTGTGCATCAATCACATAGACGAAATGACCCTCCGGCCCGTTTTGCACTGCCTGCGGTGGCAGGACAACGGCATCTGGCGTGATGCCCGCATCAACTTTGACATTCTGGAACAGACCGGGCCACAGCAGGTGCTGATGGTTATCGAAGTGGGCTTTAAGCGTAATGGTGCCGCTGGTGGTGCTGACGCTGTTATCAATAAAGTCGAGGGTGCCTTGTGTCGGCTTACCGCTGGCATCCTCAACCCAAACGGTCACCGGTCCCTGGGCTTGGGCCGCCAGTACCGGTTTCAAATCGTTCTCAGGCAGGGTAAACGCGACACCAATCGGATCGAACTGGATGAGTGAGACCAGTGGCAATGTGCTGCCGGGCTGCACCAGGCTGCCGGGATGGACATTCAGCGCCCCGGTTTTGCCGCCGACAGGCGCGGTAATGCGCGTATAGCCGAGGTTGACCTGTGCGGTTTGCACATCTTGCTGTGCGGCCTTGAACTGAGCCTGATACTGCTGAAGGTTACTTTGCAGCGTGTCCCAGTCAGACAGAGAGATATAGTTTTTCGCTTTTAACATGCGACCGCGTTGCAGATCATTCTGCGCTTTCACCAGCAGCGCTTTGGATTCCCCTGCAGCAGCCACCGCCCGATCATAGGCGGCCTGCTGGCTGGCATCATCAAGCGTAAACAGTCGCTGCCCGGCTCTAACGAAATCCCCTTCATGGAAATCGACGCTTTTCACCGTGCCAGTGAGTTGCGCCTGGATGTCCACCTGGTTGAGCGGCACCACATGACCTTGCGTTGCCAGGGTAATCGGTAGCGGTTTCACCGAGGCACTGACCGTGCTGACCAGCACCGGAGTGTGGGCGGGTTTCACGGCCGCATCGGCCTGTTGTTTCGGCCAGAAATACCAGCCGCTCCCGCCGACGATCAAACCGACCATCAGCAGAAGAGAGTGTTTAGATTGAAAAGCCATGGTGCCTCGACGAGCGTTGTCATTTTTCACAAGTTTATCGAAGGCCACCGAACAGAATGGAAAGAGGCAGATGACAAATTTGTCATCTTCAGATGCACAGATTCTTCAGTGGGTTACAAAAAG
This sequence comes from Pantoea sp. SM3, assembly GCF_000963995.1. Taxonomy (NCBI): domain Bacteria; kingdom Pseudomonadati; phylum Pseudomonadota; class Gammaproteobacteria; order Enterobacterales; family Erwiniaceae; genus Pantoea; species Pantoea sp. SM3. The sequence continues at coordinate 123,585 of NZ_JZRD01000019.1, read as the reverse complement.
AAAAACGCCACAGCGTGGCGTTTTAGCGGGTGAACCAGATAGTCAGAAAACTCACGACGGCGAACAGGCTCACTGCAATCGCCAGATACTCGCTGGCGGGACGAACAAACATCGATTTCATAAAAATATCCTCGTGGTCATGAGGCTATTTTCGCGAACCAAGATTAACGCAACCTTAGGGCTAAACCCTGTGCGTCAGGTACCGCGAAAAATCAATTGTGCGTCCAGTAAGTGCCGGTTTCCGGGATGGGCAGGAATTGCTGGTTCATCTCCCGCAGCGTGTCATCGGGTGACAGATCGTGGAACAGCTGTGGATGGAAGGTTTTGGCAAAAAATTCGGCGGCCAGCAGGTGCCATGGGCTCATGTAGAAATTTTGCCAGAAGGCGGCGGCGCGCTGCTGCTGCACGGCGGGCAGGGCCGAAACCGTGCTGTCCTGGGCTAACGCCCGCAGAAAGGTGGTTTTGGCTTGCTCCGTATTGACCAATGGGCCGAGTTGCAGTGCTGTGGTTTCTTCCGGGCCCGAAGAGCCGGTGGCGATATAGATATCGGGATTAGCGGCTATCACCGCTTCCGGGTTGAGCTGACCAAATACGGCGGGAAAACGACCGGCGGCAATGTTGTCGCCCCCGGCGAAGGCGATCAAATCCGCCAGATTGCCGTGCGCCACCGTGGTACAGCATTCGGCTTTCTTACCCAGATGTAATTGCAGCATCACTTTCGGACGCGTGCCGTGCCAGTTAGCTAAACGATCGCGAATACGCTGCATATGCTGCTGATAGAAGGCAATGAAGCGCTCGCTTTTCGCCTCATCATTGAGTGCCGCGCCCAGCGTACGCAGACTGGCAACGGTATTGGCCAGCGGATCGACGCGGAAATCAAGAAACAGCACCGGGATATTCGCGGCCTGTAGCTGCTGCATAAACAGCGAGTTATTGGGCGGAGTACGGGCATACACCGGCAGGATCACCAAATCCGGCTGCAGCGCGATAATTTTCTCTACATTAAGCTGCGAGAAGTTGGAGTTGCCAATCTGGGTAATGTTGCCGATTGCCGGGAAGGCTTTGACGTAGCGGTCCCAGGTTTGCTTATCGAGATTGTGAAGATCCGCGGGCCAGCCGACCACCCGTTTCGCCGGGTTGCCATCCTCCACCAGCGCGAGGGTGTAGATCATCCGGCTTTCGCCAATCACAATCCGCTGCGGATTGTCCGGGACATTCACCTGACGTTGCAGGCTATCGGTCAGGGTTTTGCTCTGCGAAGCCAGCGGCAATAGCAGAAGCAATGTCAGTAGCACTTTTTTCATCGCGTTGCTCACAGTAGGCTCCGCCCTGAGAGGCGGAGCGCAGCAGATTAGAAGTCGACGGCAGCCTGCAAATACATCACGCGGGGTTCACCTTCAATCACGCGCAGGTTACCGGCGCTGGATTCGTAGTATTCGCGGTTGAACAGGTTCTTCACGTTAAGCTTCAATTGGGTGTGTTTGCCGATCAACTGGCTGTCCCAGGCAATAAACGCATCGGCCACGGTGTAAGCGGGCATCACGAAGCTGTTTTCTGGATCGCCCGCACGGGTGCCAACATAGCGTCCACCGCCGCCGAGTCGCAGTTCACCTGGCAACCACGAGAAGCGCAGAGTGTGGCTCAGATACAGGCTGCCCATATTGGTCGGTGCGTTCACCAGACGGTTGCCGACGTTGTCAGGATTAACGTTGTCGGAAACAATCTCGGTTTTGTCGTAGCTGTAGTTAGCGATCAGGTTCCAGTCAGGCGCAAACTCGCCGTTGACCTCCAGCTCCGCACCGGTCGAGCGTGCTTTGGGAATGTTGCGCGTCACGCCGTTAATGAAAATCGACATGTCCTCTTCATCAATGCGGTACAACGCCAGCGTGGCGGCCAGATTGGGTGCAACCTGCCACTTAGAACCCACTTCCCAGGTGGTGCCTTTTTCGGTGGAGGCCACATTGCCGTCATCGTCGGTTTGGGTTGATGGCGTAAATGATTTGCTGTAGCTGCCGTACAGTGAGACGTCCGGCAAGACTTTGTACACCACTCCCAATTGCGGCAGGAAAGCGTTGCCGCGATCGTTGAGTGTGGTTTCAGGATCGATAAAGCCGTTGCTGGAGGTTTGGGTGTAGCGCTGGAAACGGCCACCCAATACCGCGGTCCATTTGTCCGTCAGATGAATGCTGTCTTTGGCAAACACTGAGCGGCTATAAAGATTGGTGCGCAGATTGCTCAGCGCATCGTTATAGGTGCTGTCGCTGACGATCGGCTCTTCGCCGTACACCGGGTCGTACATGTTGAAGGTGCGTGAAACAGTGCCGCGATAGGATCGCGCTTTGTAGGTTTCGTTCTGCTCATAATCGACACCCACCAACAAGTCGTGCTGCATGCCCGCGATAGTGGGAGAACCGCTGATGTCCCAGGAGACATATTCCGTCTGATGGTTGAAGCCACGGTTAGCGTCAGCGCGGCGCGAAACGATGCCGGTCGTGGTGTTGATGGCGGTGGCGCGCACTTCGTTACTGTCATAACGGCGCTGCATCCAGCCATAGTTAAGGTGCGTATCCCAGACATCATTGAGGATGTAACCGTATGAGACGTTCAGGCGCTTGTTTTTGCCCCTGGCATGGTTGGCGTTGTCGTCGAGACGACGGTTGTAAGGAATATCGACGGGTTTCCCGCCAATAAACGCCGTACCACGGTCGTAGGGCACATCGTATTTATACTCGACGTAGCTGATGTTGAAGGACGCGCGATCGCCGTACCAGCTTAATGACGGCGCCAGCAGGGTATGTTCGTTAACACCAAAATTACGCCAGTAATCCTCGCGCTGACGTTCAGCCACCATGCGGAAAGCAAAGCCGTTACCGAGCGGACCGGTGATATCGACCATGCCAGTGCCACCGCCGTAACTGCTGGATTCACCGCTGATGTGGGTGTTCCACTCGTATTGCGGCTTTTTACTCACCAGATTGATGATGCCGCCAGGATTCAGAATGCCGTACAGCAGCGATGAGGATCCTTTCAGCACCTCGACATGATCGATGCTGGCATCCATGGTTAATCCCTGGTTACTGCGCACGCCGTCGATGAAGATTGAACCGTCGGTGTTGGAGCCGAAGCCGCGCTTTACAAAGCCATCTTCAGTACCGCCCAACGTATTACCTTGAGTCACGCCACTGACGAACTTCACCGCATCATTCAGGCTGGTGACCTGATAATCCTTCATCACTTGTGGCGTCACCACGCTGATCGACTGCGGTGTTTCGTTGCGTGGCGTTGAGGTGCGCAGTGTCGCCGCGGCATCGTCCTGGTTATAGCTGCTGGAAGTGGTCTCCGGGGCGGCTGTAACGGTCAAGGTTTGATCCGCGCCGCTGGCTGAGTAACTGCACAGCAGGGTGGAAGCCAGTAATACCTGAGAGCCAGAGAGCGTATATTTTACCGCTGGTGAAAATAAGCAAAGATACTTCATTAAGTTAAATCCGCATCAAAAAGGGAAAGATTCAGAAGAGCGGATGGTAATGAGATTGATTTCCATTTACAACAAAATATTGCTGTATCGTTATCAATTCAGGCTATTTATTTTACTATTTCACTGGAAAGTGAGTTGGCACAAAACCACTATTCAATGCAATGTTGAGATTAAATGTAGTTTTTAAATCCATTGTTTTATATGTGTTTATTGTATGTATGTAGTAGTCGGTGTAGTTTCAGGGTGTATATTCATCATCCACTACATTTCACCCGGGCGGCGGCGATGTTAACCCCAACGATCCTTCGATAAACGGATGATGATTAATTTAATTAAATTAAGGTATTCTTAATTTTCATTTTAATAATACCTTTGCCATTAAAGAAATATAGCGGTGAGAAGGGATGGCGTGGCTTTGATTCCATACAAATTCTGGATTATCCTCGCAGAACTTTATCGCGATAACGTCGCGAAGCATCATCCAACCTACTCATATAAAAGGTGTTTGTTCCCGTGAGCGATTCCGCACCGAAAACCAGTAAACGCCCTTACGATCTCTACGGCGAACGCTTTCACGCCTGTAAACATCAACTCACGCCACGCCTGTTCAAAGTGGCGAATTACATCCATCAGCATCGCAGTGTGGTACTGGATAAAACCGCGCTGGGTATCGCTATTGATACCCAGACCTCGGATGCCACAGTGATCCGTGCCATTCAGGCGTTGGGTTTCTCCGGCTATCGCGATCTGAAAATTGTGATGGCGGAGTATCTGGGCGTCACACAACGATCGCCGGCGCGTGTGGCCTCGACTGTCAATGCCTTGTCGCAGGATGCCAAAGGGAGTGTGGATTTCGTGCTGGATAGCTATCGCATCAGTTGCGATATGCTGTCGTCCACGGCGAACAGAAAGGCGATTCAGCAAGCCATCGATCTGTTGCAGCATGCAGAACGGGTGGCGATCTTTGGCATCGGTGCTTCAGCCATTCTTGCCGATTACACTGCACGACTCTTTAAACGTAACGGTACCGCATGCTATGTGCTTAATCGCACCGGCATTGCACTCAGCGAACAGATTGCGGAGATGCGCCATGCTGATGTCCTGATTATGCTGGTGCAGAGCAGTGCGCATCCGGAAGGATTGGTGACAATGGCCGAAGCACAACGACTGGGGATGAAAATCATTGTCCTGACAGGCGCCACCGACAGTCATTTTGCTCAGCGATCGGATGTGACGATTGAGATCCCGCGCAGCCGTGAGGCGGATAAAATGCCGGTGCATGCTACGCCGATGATCTGTCTGGAGATCCTGGTGTTAGGGCTGGCCGCCACGACGCCGGTCGCCACCATGAATAGCATGAGCAAGTTGTATGAAATCAGCAACGCGTTGACCCGCCCTGGGGCGCGGAGAAGTCATAAGCTCTGAAAATCCTCACTGACATCTGGAAGCGATCATGACCACCGAAATTCCCCTGCTTGATGTGCAAGGGATCACCTATGCCATGCAAGGCCGAACGCTGCTGGCACCTGTTTCACTGCAACTGCATGCGGGTGATTTTCTGCTGCTGACCGGCTCCTCAGGCAGCGGTAAAAGCACGCTGTTGAAAATTTTAGCCTCGTTGCTGGCCCCGACAGCCGGCGTGATTCGCTTTGAGAATCGCGATATCGGTCAATGCAAACCCGAGCACTATCGCCAGCAGGTCTCCTACTGTTTCCAGACGCCACAGTTGTTTGGTGAGACGGTCTACGACAACCTGGCGTTGCCCTGGCTGATTCGTCAGCAAAAACCGGCGCGTGAAAAGCTAATCGCCTCGCTGGAGAGCGTGCACCTTAATGCAGATATGCTGGATAAGCCGGTGGAGCAACTCTCCGGAGGCGAAAAACAACGCGTTGGACTGCTGCGTAATCTGCAATTTCTGCCGCAGGTGCTGCTGCTGGATGAAGTGACCAGCGCGCTGGATGAGGAAAATAAAACCGCGATACAGGCAATGATTCGCCAGCGGGTGGATCAGCAACGCCTGGCTGTGGTGTGGATTAGCCATGATGTCAATGAAATCCAGCACGCCGAAAAAGTATTGCGACTGGAAACACCGGAGAATGGAGCCGTACATGAGCCAGCATAATATTACCGACAGCTCGCTGCTGCTTTCACTGATGCTGGTGGTGATCGCACTGCTGATCAGTCAGAAAGAGAAGCTCGGCATGGGTAAGGACATCCTCTGGAGCGTGTGCCGCGCCATCGTGCAGTTGGTGATTGTGGGCTATGTGCTGAAGTCGATTTTTGACCTTAACAACCGCTGGCTGACCATCTTAATGGTGCTATTCATCTGCGTGAATGCGGCGCTGAATGCACGCAAACGCAGCCGCAACATCGACCATGCGCTAGCGATCTCATTTGTGGCGATCACCACCGGCACTTCGCTCACCCTCACTATTTTGTTATTGAGCGGCGCCATTGAGTTTATCCCGATGCAGGTGATCCCGATTTCCGGCATGATCGCGGGCAACGCGATGGTGGCAGTGGGTTTGTGTTACACCAACCTCAATCAAAGGTTTAGCGATAATCGGCAGAAGATTCTGGAGATGCTGAGTTTAGGCGCTTCAGTGAAGCTCGCCTCGGGGCGGCTAATTCGCGACAGCATCCGTGCGGCAATGATCCCGACAGTCGATGCCGCAAAAACCGTGGGACTGGTGAGTCTTCCCGGCATGATGTCAGGATTGATTTTTACCGGGATCGATCCGGTGAAAGCGATTAAATACCAGATTATGGTGACCTTTATGCTCATCGGCACCGCCAGCCTCTCGACCATTATCGCCGCGTATTTATCGTATCGTCGTTTTTACACCCCGCGTGCACAGCTCAAGAACAGTGTTTAACAGGCACGGCGGCAGGGCCATGCACGAGGGTTAAGCTCACTGCTGAAACCGCAGTGCCACGCCAAAGGCATGCTCAGCGCTGACGATAAGCGCTGACTCCTCTTCCAGGAACGGGATATCGCCCAGTAACAAGCTGGCTTTCACCTTGCGCAGATCCGTACTGCGCAAGCTTAACGCCGCCATGCGTGCACTGCCGTTGTAATCGAGTGGTAATCCGGCGAAGCGTTGCGTGACATAGCCAGCAGCAGCGAAGCGTATCGTTGCCACGCCGGCTTTCAATACGAATGCGCCTTCCTGGCAGGCGGTGAGCGCATTAGCCCCAAACAGTCGACTGTAGGGTTGTGCCGCCGCCGCTGGGTCATGCGCCACCACCACAAATTCGACAATGTCGGTCACGCCGTTGGGGTGCTGACGCCATGCTTCCTGCCACACCGCGTGCGGGGTCTCGTGCTGGCAAAAGAAACTGCGGCCATTCGGCACCAGCGCAGGCCGTAATGGCACCGTGCGGAAACGAGCTTGTTCTTCGTTGCCATCCGGTAACTGCACCGGACGGAAGAAGCGGGCAGGTTGATTGCCATCAATGTCCTGGCTCTCAAGATAACGCCATACCGCATCGGCATCGTCGGTCTTCCACACTAAACCACTCAGGCCAATCGGCGACTGCCACACGTCCTGGCGTAAACTGGCACGTCCGGCCTCAAAGCCAAGCAGCTCAAGATAGTTATCACCAAACACGGCCAGATGGTTACTGGATCCGAGCGAATGATGGCCGCGTTCTGTGAGCTGAAACCCCAACCGGCGAAACAGCGCACTGGCCTCATCTAACCGATCGGCCACGTTGATGACCACATGATCAAGACAGGGAATCGGTACTGAAATGGCCATCGCTTTCCTCCTTGCTCTCATTGTCACTGCGCCCATGCTAGCGCGTCCGGTTCGGATGCTGACAGTGGCTGCCAGTTGACGTGCGTCTCCGCACCAAAACCGGCGGCAATGCCGGCAATCAAGGTGGTGATGTGTGTATCGGTGTACTTATCATGACTGCGAACGATGCCTTCGATTTCTGCCGTCTGAGGCAGCACATTCCAGCTATTACCGGCCGTTAAACGTGTAATGCCAAGCGTCCATTGGCGATGACGATTGGGGAGTGCATACAGCGCTGAAACGATATGACTGCCGATCACAATCACATCAATGCCTTCATGCGGGCGCGCGGCATGGGCGCCTTTGCCGGTCAGGGTGATGTGAAAACGCTGCGTTGAATGGGTTTGCCCGGTCATGGTCATCCTTGTGCTTGTGCAGGTAAAAAAGGCTCGCCCAGCGTCAACATCAAACGGTTTGCCCAGGCAAAGAAAGCGGCGGACTGGATCACGTCAAGCAGTTCCAGCGTGGTGACGCCGTGACCGCGTAACGTCTGAACCTGTTCGAGGCTAGCAGCAGCAGGCGTAATGGCTAGCGTGGCGACCAGGTCAATGATCGCGGCCCAGCGTGGTGACTGGCCGTGAGCCAGTTCTGCGCCCGGTGCCACATTCAGCAGCTTTTGCACTGCCGCATCATCTTTTGACAATTGACTGGCTTTACGCGCATGGACAGAAGCGCAAAAGATGCAGCCATTCACTTTACTCACCACCGTTGCTGCCAGTTCACGTTCAGCGCGCGGCAATCCGCCAGCGGTGTAAAAGATGCCTTTGTCGGTCAGCGTGCGCTGTTCCAGCAGCGGCAGATTACGTGCCAGCAGGCGGAAATAGTCGGAGTCGCTGTGGCCGTTTTTCTTCAGCGTAGCCTGTTCATCGGCGGTAAATTCGTTGAGTGGTTTGGCTGCCAGCCAGGGTTCCCAGCCTAATTCTTGCTGGGTAAAGGCGGTGAGGGCAGTTTGGCCGCTTAACGTTAACGGCGCATCGTGCCACTTGCCTGCTACGGCGTGTGCTTGCGTGTCACTCTGTTCGCCATTGAGCAGGCGTAAGCCGGTCAGTAAACGACTCTGAAAGCTCACAAAGGCAATTAATTGTGCGAGGGTGACGATGCCACGCGGCGACCAGCCAGCGCTTTGCAGGTTTTGAATGTGTTTGGGTGCCGCATCCACTGGGTGCAGGCTGAGCAGTTCGGCAAAGGCGTGACCGGCCGCGAAACGCGCGTCATGTGCCTTATTCGTCACTTGCTGCTGATAATGCGCCTGTAAGCGTGTGGCACCGTGCCAGTCGGCGACCTGCGCAGCTATGGAAAATCGCCATTGCAGTGGGAGATCCGCAACATCTTCACTAAACAGAACCTCATAACTCCCTTGCGTGTGCTGAGTGGCAGCGTGGCGCTCGCGACGTGCTAATGCGAGTTCCGATGCGGGGTCGATATCCGCTAAGGCGGCCAGTAAATCAATGGATTGAGACATCATCTTCTCCTGTTAAGCCTGTTCCAGAGCGCGTAGCGCCGGGGCGATATGGTCAGCGATTAATTCAATGGAACGCAGAATGTCGGCGTGTGGCGGATCGATCGAGTGCACCTGGAAGGTGATATCGGTGACGCGTTGCAAGGTGGAGTCCGCGCGCAATGACGCCAAAACGGTAGGCGCATCGCCAAAGTGCGCATCAAGCTGGCGCGCATGGCTTTCCAGCGTATGCCCAGTGATGACGTGGCCAGCAGCCTGAAATTGCTTAGCCTGGCGCTGCAATCCCGGTTCCGCCAGGCGCCGCGCATACGCATTCGAATCGGCAACGAATGCGGTGCGCGAGGCGAGAATGCGCGGTGCAATATCGGCCGGTAGCGCGGCAAGATAGGCATCGATTATCGGATTTTGTATCGCCTCCAGCGGCAAGTCAGGCTGACCTGGCGGACGCGGTTGCGTGCGTGACAACATCAATCCATGGCCAGCGGTGCCGGCTCGTGCGGCACCTTCAACCGAGAAAGTGGCAATCCACACGCGCTGTGCCAGCGTTGGGGCGGGCGGATAAAGATGATTATCCGGATGTGCCAGCGTATCGCCGCGCCAGGCGCTGAGCAGTGTATGCAGCTGGTCGGCAAACACACTGGCACGCTGATCGATGGTTAAGCCAAAGGGCAGGAAAGAGGTTTTGGTGCCGCCCGATCCTAATCCGACTTCCAGCCGCTGGTTGCTGAGCAGATCCAGTACGGCCGCATCCTCCGCCACACGCAGCGCGTTTTCCATCGCCAGCGTAATAATGCCAGTGCCAAGCCGAATTCTGTGGGTGTGCGCGGCCACGTGTGCGAGGAAAACCAGCGGTGCAGGCAGGCCGCCTTCCTTCTCATGAAAATGATGCTGAGCGATCCAGGCGCTATCGAAACCCAAACGCTCGGCGTGCTGGATCTGTTCTGTGGCGAGGCGATAGCGCTCTTGCGCCGAGACCTCATCCAGCAGGCGGGTGAAAAAGCCAATGCGTTTACGCGTCATGCAGACTCCTTAATCAGCGGACGGATAGCGGGGATAGCGTCAATCAGTGAACGGGTATAAATATGTTGGGGCGCGTTAAATATTGTGACAGTGTCACCTTGTTCGACCACTTCCCCCGCACGCAGCACCGTCACGCTGTGCGCGATACGGCGCACCGTGGCGAGATCGTGGGTGATAAACAGATAGGTCAAGCCCAGCTCCTGTTGCAGCTGTTGCAACAACTGCAGAATCTGCGCCTGTACGGTGACATCCAGTGCCGAGGTGGCTTCATCCAGCACCAGTATTGCCGGTTGCAGGATCAGTGCTCGGGCAATTGCTACGCGCTGGCGTTGACCACCGGAAAGTTCGCGCGGTTTACGTGTCAGCAATTCCAGTGGCAGTGCCACTCGCTGAGCCACGGCTTCGACACGCTGGCGGCGCACTTCGGCACTGAGCTTTTCAAAATTGCGCAGCGGCTCTTCAATAATGGCAAACAGCGTCTGGCGCGGGTCTAAGGATGCAAACGGATTCTGGTAAACGAACTGGATTTTGCGTCTGAGCTGGCGAAGCGCTTCGCCGCGCAGCGCACTGGCATCAATACCGTCGATGACGACACGTCCGCTGTCGGCCTGTTCAAACCCCAGCAGAATGCGCGCCAGCGTGGTTTTACCCGAGCCGGATTCACCGACCAGCGCGTGCGTGGTGCCGCGTGCCACCGTCAGGCTAACCTGTTTGGCGACCGTTAACTGCTGCTGTTTGCCGAGCGAAAATTGCTTGTTGATGGCGGAAAGCTGGATCGCGGGTGTTGAAAATTTTGCTTCAGCAGGAATCGTCAACGCGCTGTGGCCAGGCGCAGCATCTTGCAGCAGCTGACGCGTGTAAGGATGGTGTGGCGCATTAAACACCTGAGCGGCTGGCCCCTGTTCCTGAATCTCGCCGTGACGGAAGACCAGCAATCGGTCGGCGCGTTCTGCCGCCAGCGCCAGATCGTGCGTGACGAACAGCACAGCGGTGCCGGATTCACGCCGCAGTACATCCAGCAGATCCAGAATGCGCTTCTGCACTGTGACATCCAGTGCGCTGGTGGGCTCATCCGCGATGATAATTTGCGGGCGCAAGGCGAGGGCGATGGCAATCAACACGCGTTGTTTCATGCCGCCAGAAAGCTGATGCGGATACTGCGCCAGTCGCTGTTGTGGATGGCTCAGGCCAACCTTTTCCAGCAGTTCCAGTACGCGCTGCTGGCGCTCAGACTGGCTGATTTTCTGATGCAGTTGCAGCATCTCACCCACCTGATCGCCGATGGTTTTCACCGGGTTCAGTGAGTTGCCGGGATCCTGCGGCACCAGACTAATACTGACGCCGCGCAGGCTGTCCAGGCGTTTGGCCGACCAGTCGGCAATGTCGGTGCCGTTTAACACGATTTTTCCGCTGTCGCGGCGACCATTTTCCGCCAGCAAGCCAATGATCGCCTGTGCAGTCGTGGTTTTACCGGAGCCGGACTCGCCCACTAAGGCCACCATTTCCCCTGCCTGCAAGCTGAAGCTCACGTTGTGCACCACTTCACGCCACTGCCCGCGCTGTTGATAGCTGAGGGAAAGATTTTCTATTGCGAGTAATGCACTCATGCGCCACCTCCGGCGATCTGCTGGCTAATGCGATTCGCGGCCAGCACCACTGCCACCACCACGATGCCGGGGAAAGTGGTCAGCCACCAGGCCGTAGCCAGATAGTTGCGCCCCTCGGCGATCAGTAAACCCCATTCTGGTGTGGGAGGCGGCGTGCCGTAGCCGAGGAAACTTAGCGTGGAAAGCGCCAGAATCGCCTGACCAAACTGTAGCGCGGCAAAGGCGATCACCGCCGTCAGCGAGTTGGGCAAGATGTGTCGCCACAGCACCGACCAAAAACTGCCGCCGCTACCGTAGGCCGCTTCAACATATTCGCTGCGCCGCACGCGTACCACTTCGCCACGCGCCAGGCGAGCAAAACTAGCGATAGAGGCAATCCCCACGGCCAGCGCGGCATGCACCGTGCCAAACCCCAGCAGAATAAGTACGCTGAGCGAAAGCAGTAATGAAGGGATCGACAGCAGCACGTCAACCAGGCGCATCAGGGTGTTTTCCGTACGCCCGCCTACCGCGCCTGCCAATACGCCAAGTGTTGTGCCGCCAATCAGACCCATCGCCACGGCGGCAAAGGCGGCGGCCAGTGACTGTGACGCACCGTAGACAATACGGGTAAACAGATCGCGGCCGAGTTGATCGGTCCCGAGCCAGTAAGCGGCCTGCGGCGCTAGTCGTTGCGCGCCGGGCAACCCTTGCGTCGGGTGGTAATGGGTCAATAATCCTGGCGCGAACGCAGCCAGCAACGCCAGCAGCATCACTGCCCAGGCCAGCCAGAGTCCGGGCTGGATCTGCCAGCTGCGTTGCGTACGTGGGGTAGCGCCGCGCTGGCGGGCGGTGGCGTAATCGACGAGGCTCATCGGTTTCCTCCGGCGATAGGTTGCAGACGGGGATCAAACAGAGGCATTAGCACATCAACCAGCAGATTAATCAGTACAAATGTCAGCGCAGAGATCATCACCACTGCTTGCAGCACGGCGACATCCTGATTATTGACCGCTTGCTGCGTCAGCTGGCCGATACCGCTAAGACCAAATACGGTTTCGGTGATCAGCGCGCCAGCGATCAACTCACCCAACAGCAGACCCGCCACGTTGAGCACCGGCAGCAGCGCATTACGCATCACGTGTCGCCACAGCACGCGACTGGCGCTGGCGCCTTTAGCTCGCGCCACCGCCACAAACGGCTGCGTCGAGATTTGATCAATGCTGCGCAACAGAATTTGTGCCAGCGGCGCGGATATCGGGATCGCCACGGTGATCACTGGCAGGATTAAACCCTGCAGCGGCGACGGGTTGATCACCGGTATCCAGCGCAGCTGGAAGGAGAACAGCTGTATCAACGCGATGCCGAGCCAGAAGGTCGGCAGCGAGATAAACAGGGCAGGAACGGATTGCAGCAACGAACGCAGCAGACGCAGCGCGGGTAGCCGAGACAGCGCCGCCAGCGTAAAGGCCAGCAGCGTGGCGAGCGCAAAACCCAGCACGGCCAGTTGCAGGGTGGCGGGCAGGTTGCTGATCAACAGATCGCTCACTGACACACCGGCCTGCACCGAATAGCCAAAATCACCGTGCAGCATCGCCAGTAGCGTATGGAAATATTGCTGCCACAGGGGGTTATCTGCGCCATAGGCCAGCCGCATCTCCGCGATCTGATCCGGGCTTAAGCCCAGATCCGGGTTCTGAAATTTAATCAGCACCGCGTCGCCCGGTAGCACCTGCAGCAGCAAGAACGACAGGGTAAACGCGGCCCACAATACCAGCACGCTTTGACCCACTCTTCGCAGCAGAGAACGTTGCATCATCAGCCTGCCTTAGTGTTTTTCCAGCCACGCACCGTAGAACGAAGGACGCCCTACCGCTTCAAAGCTGACGCCTTTGAACCAGGGGGCCCCCGCGAACACCTGCGGCTCTTCGAAGATTGGGATCACATAAGCCTGATCGAGCAGATAGCGTTGGGCATCACCGGTCAGAGCCAGACGCTTGGCGGGATCGACTTCCGCAGAGATATCCACCAGCAGCGCATTGAGCTTGTCGTCGCGGAAGTTTTGCACCTTGTCGCTGGAGCCGCCTTTTTGCAGCAGCGCATCACGGTTAGTGGGGTAGAACTGGCTTTTCACCACATCCGGATCGGCACGACCCACTTCCGATACGGTCAATGGCGTTTTTAATGGATCGAGATTGTCCAGCGTGCGGCTGCCCGCATCACCGGCTTTGACCGCCAGCGCCACACCAACCTGACGCCATTGCTGTGCCACCAACTGCAGCACTTCTTTGTTTTGCGGCTGTGGCAGTGATTCGTAGATTGTCAGGGCAAGCTTCTTGCCGTCTTTCTCACGGATACCGTCACTGCCGACCTTCCAGCCCGCTTTATCCAGCAGTTGTTTTGCCAGCAAGGGATCGTATTTCAGCTTGTCGGCGAGGTTGACATAACCTGCGGCTGAATTGGCAATGACAGAGGTGGCTTGCGGATAGTTGGGGGAGAACAGCGTTTGTACCACCTGTAGGGCGTTTGTCGCATGCAGCAGAGCCTGCCGCACGTTCACATCGCTTACCAGCGGGTTATCGGGGCGGAAGCTAATGCTGTCATTGATTCCACGCGTCGGTGCGGCGTAAATCGGGAAGTGTTGCTGTTGTGCTTGTTTCTCATCATAGGCCTGCACCTGGCGGATAAAGTCTGCCTGGCCTGCCAGCAACGCGCCGATGCGCACGCTGTCTTCCGGCGTGACAATAATTTTGATGCCATCGAGATTGGCCGGGCCTTGCTGAGCGATATTTTTCGGGCCCCACTGATAATCTTTACGCGCGGTAAGGTCGACTTCTCGCCCGAGCTTCTCATCACTGACCACAAACGGACCTGAGCCAATAATATGGCGCGCGTCACCCAGTTGATCGAAGCTGCGTTGCAAGGTACTGAGTGAAACTAAACCGGAACCGATGGTCGCGGTGCCCTGCAAAAATCCCGGCGAAGGTTTCCTGAAATAGAATTTCACCGTCAGGGGATCGATAACTTCGCTGTGGTCGTAATTATTAATCACTTCCGAAACCGGCAGGCGCAGGGCTTTATTGCCGAGGCCGTAAGTATCAAAGTTTTTGGCTACCGCGTTGGCATCTAACGGGGTGCCATCGGAGAACGTGACGCCCGGCCGAATTTTAAAGGTGTATTCAGTTTTATCGGCGTTACTGCTCCAGCTTTCGGCCACCCAGGGCTCGACCTGCAACGTTTTCGGATTTTGCCACGTCAGTTTATCGGTGATCTGATTGAGAATGCCGCCGTTGGGATAGAAACCACCGGCGGGTGGATAGAGATTGGTATGCGGTTGCTGTTCAAGATACACCAGCGTGCCACCCTTGACCGGAGTGTCCGCCGCGTGTGCACTAAATATCCCTGTCAGCAGGGCTAAGCTCAATGCCTGCAAGTGAAAATGCTTACTCATGGTGAATTCCTTATGATTCAATAGCCCGGCGGGCGGATTTCATCATCAAATGCCGCACGCGTGAGTTGAACCAAGGAATTGCACTAAGCTTTTGCGAAAAAAATAAAATGAATGGACTTGTGGGAAATAATTAAGATTCTTCGCCGCTCCAAAAAGGATTTAACTCTCTATAATGCAGAGGTTTTATATTTACAGTACGCATCTTAAGGGCAATTCAATGAGAGCATATTTTATCCCGGCCATCATGTTTATGCTTTCAGCCTGCTCAAGTTCCGTCGGGCATAATTTCGATACGGCGAGCATTCAGAAAATACAGACCGGTAAAACCACCAGAGCCGAGTTGATTAATATGTTTGGGCCGCCTGACTCTGAATCCCCTTACCCTGAGGGGCAACGTCTTATGATGTGGAAGTACAGCGAAGCTCGCACGCTGGATACCACCGCAGGCAAGACCCTTACCGTGCAAACTAAAAACGGAAGGGTGTTTACTTATACGTTGAGTAAAAGTTGAGGGCAGGAGAGGTTGATGTCTGGTATAGCCATGCTGTTTACCAAGCCTAACCTGATCTCAAGTTGAAAACATGACGGGGTGAAACCTGGTTCACCCCCGTCATTTATCTACCGACCCGCGCCCGCAGGGATTCTGGATAACGCTCGCCAACCACATCTATAGCCTGAATAGCTGTGGTGATTTTTTGTATTTCATGGGTGTTTAACGCTATTTGCGACGCACCTAAATTTTCTTCCAACCGATGCAATTTCGTTGTACCAGGAATAGGAACGATCCAGGGTTTCTGTGCCAGTAACCAGGCCAGCGCAATCTGCGCAGGCGTTACGCCATTTTCAGTTGCGATACTTTGTACCAGCGTGACTAATTGCTGGTTGGCTTCCCTGGCCTCGGCCGCAAATCGTGGCACTTTGCTGCGGAAGTCATCGTCGCCGAACGTCATCTGTGCATCGATGGTGCCGGTCAGGAAACCTTTACCAAGTGGAGAGAAGGGCACAAAACCAATGCCTAATTCTTCAAGAAGAGGAATGATTTTTTCTTCAGGCTCACGCCACCACATTGAATATTCACTTTGCAGCGCGGTCACCGGTTGTACGGCGTGCGCACGCTTAATGGTCTCGGGACCGGCTTCAGAAAGGCCGAAATGTTTAACTTTCCCTTCCGCAATCAGATCTTTAATCGTTCCCGCGACGTCTTCAATCGGCACCTCAGGATCAACGCGATGCTGATAATAGAGGTCAATCACATCGGTTCTCAGGCGCTTTAGCGAGCCTTCAATTGCCTGGCGAATATGGTCTGGCCGGCTGTTTAAAATCTGCTGCTTATTATCATCGCCAAAGGTGAAGCCAAACTTGGTGGCAATCACGACCTTATCGCGAAACGGCGCTAACGCTTCACCTACCACCTCTTCATTGAGATAAGGTCCATACACTTCCGCAGTATCAAAAAAGGTTACGCCCTTTTCGTAGGCGCTACGAATCAGTTCAATGGCATGCTGTTGACTGAGTGCAGGGCCGTAGCCATGACTCAGGCCCATACAACCCAGGCCAATCGCTGAGACTTCAAGCTTAGTGTTTCCAAGGTAACGTGTTTGCATTGGTCACTCCTTTAAGTGTGGAAGCAAGCGTTTAAACATCGAGCTTACGGCCAGTCAGCCACTCCACCATGGCCGGATCGCGATGCGAGAAGAAGGCGCTGGTTGCGGTATCCAGCGAGGTAATACGGTTCATTTCATCGCTGCTTAACTCGAAATCGAGCACGTTAATATTTTCTTCCATGCGCGCCTTACGCACTGTTTTCGCGAGAGAGACTACGCCACGCTGGAAGATCCAACGCAACACCACCTGACCCACACTTTTGCCATGTTTTTCGCCTATTGCTGTCAGAACCGGATGCTGGAACAAACCGTTTTTACCTTCGGCGAAAGGTGCCCATGCTTCTGGCTGGATGTTTCGGCTCTTCATCCATGGCACTGCATGAAGCTGCTGATGGAAGGGATTGACTTCAATCTGATTCACGGCGGGCACAACTTTATTAAATGCGATGAGGTCGGCCAAACGATCGGGCTGGAAGTTGCTGACACCAATGGCTTTGATCTTGCCCGCTTCGTATAGTTCTTCCATCGCACGCCACGCGCCATGTACATCGCCGTAAGGCTGGTGGATCAGATAAAGATCGACGTAGTCCATCTGCAGCCGGTTTAATGAGCGCTCGAACTGTGCTTTTGCGCCTTCATAATGAGTATCTTGTAGCCACAATTTGGTGGTTACAAACAGCGCATCGCGCGCGATACCGCTTTGCTTTATCGCATTCCCAACCTGCGTTTCATTTAGATAAGAGGCCGCAGTGTCGATCAGGCGATAACCGGTTTCGATGGCATCAATCACTGCGCGTTCACATTCGGCGGCATCCGACATCTGAAATACTCCAAAGCCCAGCAGAGGCATATCGAGACCGTTATTAAGTTTTACTGTTTGCATGAGATTACCCTTTCGTGAATTTATGAAAGCATAACGTGAGAAGATTGAACTGATTAGAGCCCGTAGTCAGCTAGGGTTTATTAGTTCAATTCATTAATAAACCCCTCAGATTAATCAACCATTGTTAATGATGGCCGGGAGCAAAGCAGATTCGCTGTATATGACGCAAAGTGCCTTTAGCAAAGCAACGGGAACCACTAACAAAAGGCTTTATCTGATTGAGGGCGCCACGCATATCGAAACCTATTGGGTGCCGCGTTATGTCGATCAGGCGATGAGCCAACTGGATCCGTTCTTCGATAAGAATATTTAGTTGGAGCGCTTTCCCGTGGCAATCACACCGCCACGGGAAATAATCAACCGCCTGGAATTTAACCTTTGGCTGTAGGATTACGCTTCATCTTCCTCGTCATCTCGCTTACCCGCAAAACGGCTACGCACCACCACAAAGAACACCGGCACAAAGTAGATCGCCAGCAACGTTGCGGCGACCATGCCGCCAATGACCCCGGTGCCCACCGCGTTTTGCGCACCCGAACCCGCGCCGGTGCTGATCGCCAGCGGCATCACGCCGAGGATAAAGGCCAGCGACGTCATTAAAATCGGGCGTAAGCGCATGCGTGAGGCTTCAAGGGTGGCTTCGATGATGCCTTTACCCTCTTTCTCCGTCAGGTCCTTGGCGAATTCCACGATAAGAATGGCGTTCTTTGCCGCCAGACCGATGGTGGTAAGCAGGCCAACGACAAAGTAGACATCATTGCTTAATCCTCTGAGCGTTGTTGCCGCCAGCGCACCGACTACGCCCAGCGGCACCACCAGCATCACCGAGAAAGGAATCGACCAACTCTCATACAGCGCGGCCAGACAAAGGAAAACGACGATCAATGACAACGCATACAGTGCCGGAGCCTGATCGCCAGAGAGACGTTCCTGATAAGACATGCCTGTCCAGTCATAGCCGATGCCGTCTGGCAATTGAGCAGCGAGTTGCTCCATCAGCGCCATGGCTTCACCGGAGCTGCGGCCCGGCGCGGGCTGTCCGAGGATTTCTACCGACGATAAACCGTTGTAACGCTCCAGGCGCGGTGAACCGTAAACCCATTGCGCAGTGGAGAAGCTGGAGAAGGGCACCATTTTCCCGTTGCTGGCGCGCACATACCAATCGCCCATGTCTTTCGGCATCATGCGATAGGGTGCATCGCTCATCACGTAGACTTTTTTCACCCTGCCATGATCGATAAAATCATTCACGTAGCTGCCACCCCATGCGGCACTCAGCGTGGTGTTGATATCGTCCAGCGTCACGCCAAGCGCAGTGGCTTTTTCCTGATCGATATTGATTTTGTACTGGGGATTGTCTTCCATGCCGTTCGGACGCACAGCGGTCAGTACATCAGGATGCTGACGCGCCAGATCCAGCAGCTTATTGCGGGCTTCAATCAGTTTGTCATGGCCGAGGTTCGCCTGGTCAATCAGTTCAAAATCAAATCCCGTGGCGTTACCCAACGCGATAATCGGCGGCAGGTTGAACGCGACTACCGTGCCATCGACGATGCTGGAGAAAGCTTGCGTGGCGCGGCTGACAATGGCATCAACTTTATTTTCCGGACCGGCGCGTTGTTCCCAGTCCTTCAGGCCGATAAACGCAATGCCGACATTCTGGCCGCGTCCGGCAAAGCCGAAACCGTTCACGGTAAGCACGTTTTCAACGTTGGCTTTTTCTTGTGTCAGGTAATAGTCATTGATCTGGTCTAGCACCTTTTGTGTGCGTTCCTGCGTCGCACCCGCGGGCAGAATGGCCTGCGTGGCGAAAACGCCCTGATCTTCAGCTGGTAAAAATGAAGTTGGCAGGCGCATAAACAGCACCGCCATTCCCACCACAATCACGCCGTAAATCAGTAGATAGCGACCTGACTTATGCACCATGTGGCCCACGGAAGAGGTGTAATGTTCCGCACTTTGATCAAACTTTCGGTTGAACCAGCCGAAAAATCCGCGCTGATGGCCGTGTTGACCCGGCTTAACCGGTTTAAGGATGGTGACGCATAACGCCGGGGTGAGAATTAATGCCACCAGCACCGAGAGCGCCATGGCAGAAACAATGGTGACTGAGAACTGGCGATAGATAACGCCAGTACTGCCGCCGAAAAAGGCCATCGGGACAAACACGGCGGAGAGCACCAGCGCAATGCCGACCAGCGCACCCTGAATCTGCTCCATCGATTTACGTGTGGCTGCCTTAGGCTTCAGACCTTCCTCCGCCATCACGCGCTCAACGTTTTCCACCACCACGATGGCATCATCCACCAATAGCCCGATTGCCAGCACCATGCCGAACATGGTCAGCGTGTTAATCGAATAGCCAAACATGCTGAGAATGCCAAAGGTGCCCAGTAACACCACCGGTACAGCAATGGTTGGGATCAGCGTAGCGCGAAAACTTTGCAGGAACAGATACATCACCAGGAACACCAGGATGATGGCTTCGGCGAGTGTCTTCACGACTTCATGAATCGAGATGTTGATAAACGGCGTGGTGTCATACGGATACACCACCTTCATGCCCTGAGGGAAGTAGGGTTGAAGCTGCGCGATTTTGGCTCGAATGGCTTTGGCGGTGTCCAGCGCGTTGGCGCCGGTGGCCAGCTGGATCCCCAGCGCAGAGGATGGTTTGCCGTTCACTTTCACCACAAAATTATAGTTCTCGCCGCCGCGCTCAATACGCGCCACATCATGTAGCCGCACCTGCGATCCATCCGCATTCACCTTCAACAGGATGTTACCGAACTCTTCCGGTGAGGTGAGACGTGTCTGCGCGATGATAGAGGCATTCAGTTGCTGGCCTTTTACCGGCGGCGCGCCACCTAACTGTCCGGCGGCAATCTGCGCGTTTTGTGATTCGATCATGCTCATCACATCCACCGGCGTCAGCTGGTAGTTATTCAGCTTATTGGGATCGAGCCAGATGCGCATCGCGTATTGCGAGCCGAACAGCGTGGAATCACCGACACCGCTGATACGGCTGAGGGGGTCTTTGATATTCGAGCCAACGTAATCGGCGATGTCTTCCATGCTCATTTTGCCGGTTTCGTCGACAAATGCCGGCACCAGGAAGAAGGTGCTGGAGGATTTACGGACGGTAATCCCCTGTTGCTGGACCTCTTGCGGCAATAGCGGTGTCGCCAGCTGCAGTTTGTTCTGCACCTGCACCTGGGCGATGTCCGCATCGGTGCCATTTTCAAACGAGAGTTTCAGTTCCAGCGTGCCGGATGAATCGCTGGTTGAGGACATATACATCAGCCCATCCAGTCCACTCATATTCTGCTCAATCACCTGGGTGACGGTATTTTGCAGTGTGGTGGCATCGGCGCCGGGATAAGTCACGCGAATCTGAATAGCGGTAGGAGCGACATCAGGGTATTGCTCCACCGACAGCCGCATGATGGAAATAGCCCCTGCCAGCATGACAATAATCGCCAGCACCCAGGCAAAAATTGGGCGATTGATAAAGAATTTGGACATCAGTTAGTCGTTCCTTGTGCAGTCGCGTTGGCAGTGATATCGACCGGCACGACACTTTGGCCGGGCTCAGCGCGCTGAATACCTGACACAATCACGCGTTCACCAGACTGAACGCCGCTCGTCACCAGCCACTGATCGCCCTCGGTTTGTGAGACAGACAACGTGCGAATCTCCACTTTATTGTCAGTGTTCACCACCATGGTGGTGGCATCGCCTCGTGGCGTGCGTGTCACAGCCTGTTGTGGGATCAGAATGGCCTGCGGATTGGTGCCCTCGTCGAGCCGGGCGCGTACAAACATGCCCGGCAGTAAGGCGTGCTGCGGATTGGGGACGATGGCGCGCAGGGTGATTGAGCCCGTGGTTTGATCCACGGTGACATCAGAGAAGGCCAGGGTGCCCTGTTGTGGGTAGACGGAGCCATCGGTCAGGATCACGTGCACCAGCGCTTTGCCGTTGTTTTGCTGCAACTGTCCGGAAGCCAGCTCCTGTTGCAGACGGAGATAATCCTGGCTGGATTGAGTGACATCAACGTACAAAGGATCGAGTTGCTGTACGGTTGCCAGCGCATCTGTCTGGCCATTTTGCACAAGTGCACCTTCGGTAACGGAAGAGCGGCCAACGCGCCCTGCAATGGGAGCCGTAATGCTGCTCCAGTTGAGGTTGATGCGTGCACTGTTGAGCGCGGCCTTTGCCGACTCCACATTGGCGCGCGTCTGAGCGGCGGTGGCTTCCGCCTGATCCAGAACCTGACGGCTGATATATTGCGTGCCGGCTAAGGGGCGATAACGCTGCAATGTGGCTTGTGCCATACGGGCATTAGCTTCGGATTCCGCTAGTGCGGCATGTGCATTGTCATACGCCGCCTGAAAAGGAGCGGGATCGATTTGATAAAGTTTTTGTCCGGCGGCAACGTCACTCCCTTCGATAAAGGTACGTTGTAATACCAAACCTGAAACCTGCGGACGCACTTCTGCCACGCGAAAGGCTGAAGTGCGTCCGGGAAGTTCGGTGGTAACCGGCAGGGATTGGGTATGTAGCGTAACAACGTTAACCTGGGGCGCATTTTTCGCTGGCGTTTCACTGCCAGTCGAATTGTCACAACCTGAAAGCGTCAATGCAATAAATGAACAGAATAGCGCACTGGGTTTTAGCGCCCATTTAATCGGCATTACTGAGATCCCTTGTAAGTGAAATTATATTGGTATAGTGAAATGTTGCGTATTTAATCGACGAAATTTGGCAGGTGGCAGGTTATATTTGCGCACAAATGAGCGGGTAAATGACTGCTGTGAGTCATAACCATACTTTACTGAAATATCGATGACTGTCTCGTGGCTACGCAGCAAATCTCTGGCTGCGGATTCCAGTTTTCGGTCGCGGATATAGTGGCCAAGACTGACGTGCATAATGCGATGAAACATTCTTTGCAGATGCCATTTTGAGTAACCGGCGCGCTCCGCAACCTGTTCTATTTTTAACGGAGAGTGAATGTTATTTTTAATCCAGTCGGCCAGTTCGTAAACAATTTTTTCATAACGATCCATAATTTCACCCGTTCAATGTTAAAGCAGATTGATGGCGAAAAAATTGAAAGCAATAGAATGCCCGGCGCTCTGATTAATGGAGCGGATAAGCTATAAAACGTTATGTTGTGCTTTCGAATCTATCTCGCCGGTGAACGACATCTCTTGCGGCTGAATGAAGAGTAACATTACAAGATACAGATTATTAGCATAGGGAATCAGATAGGCTTTATGATCGTTGTTCATGAATAATGCCTCATAGAGTGAATAAGTCGGTTGTCTGGATGCTATAGAGTGATCGACTTCAAAGTGAAAGCCTTCAGTGAGAAGCCACTTGTGAGATAGCCACATATGTTTCAGCTTGTTTGTGATAGTTTCAATAGACCTGGACAGAGATGTGAGTAGACGATGCTAAGAGAAAATTTCAGCGATTTGGTGTATCTGGTGATGGTCGCGCGAGAACGCAGTTTTACCCGTGCCGCTGCCAAATTGGGTGTCTCTCAATCCGCATTGAGCCATGCGATGCGCGGTCTGGAAGAGCGGCTTCAGACGCGTCTGTTGACGCGCACCACCCGCAGCGTGGCACCCACCGAAGCCGGTGAACAACTTATCCAAAATATCGCGCCCTTAATGTCCGATATTGAAAAAGCGCTGGTGGCACTGACTGAGCACCAGACGCGCACCTCGGGGAATATCCGGATTACCGCCGGTGAACATGCGCTGCACTCCACGCTTTGGCCTTTAATTAAGCCGTATCTTCAGGAATACCCTGAAGTGAACATTGAACTCTCAGTGGATAACACGCTGACTGACATTGTTAGCGGCCGTTTTGATGCAGGCGTGAGATTAGGCGAACAGGTGGAAAAGGATATGGTCGCGGTGCGCATCGGCCCAGACTGGAGAATGCTGGTGGTTGCCACCCCCGAATATTTCAAAAATCACGGCATTCCTGAAACACCCTACGAGTTGCAGCATCACAACTGTATCAATATGCGCTTGCCAACATTGGGTGGACTATATAGCTGGGAATTCACCAAAGATAAAAAAGAGATTCGCGTAAAAGTTGAAGGTCAGCTTATTTTCAATAACCTCAGTTCGCGTATTGAAGCAGCACTTAGCGGAATGGGGATTGTGTATGCGCCTGAGGATTCCGTGCGGAAATATATTGATAAAGGGTTGTTGCAGTGTGTACTGATTGACTGGTGCGAACCCTTTAGTGGCTACTATTTATATTATCCCAGCCGCAAACAGCACACCGCAGCGTTCTCTAAATTGATTGAAGCAGTGCGCTATCAGGGTTAAGTATTTGCAGGTCGACGCATTGTTTAAATATTGACCACGGCATCGAAATCATTCCGACCCCGTACTGAGGCGACATTTTCACAAAAAATGCGTCGCCTTTCGATTCGCTTAGTTTCCTTTACTGTCCGCTGCATCCTCAACCCCGCATGAGGGCCATGCTTCATGGTTCCGCGTAACCCGTGACGCTCAATCATTGGTGAATTTATCTCATAGGGGCATTCAACTGGCGGCTATTCTGCTTTTCACTATTATTTGTAAGGATAAAAAATTACCCCCTTCGATTCGCCTTTTGTGAGCGTGGTATTACCAATGGGAGCGCATACCGATGGAACTGCATATTAACAATAAGACTTACCAGACTGATGCTGACGCGGATACCCCATTACTGTGGGTGATCCGTGACGATTTGGCCATGACAGGCACCAAGTATGGCTGCGGCCTGGCGCAATGCGGCGCATGTTCAGTGATGATCGACGGTCAGGTTGTTCGTTCCTGCGTTACGCCAGTGGAGAAAGCCGTGGGTAAACAGATCACCACCATCGAAGCCATTGAAAGTGATGACTTAGGCAAGAGACTGGTGGAAGCGTGGATCAAATATCAGGTACCCCAATGTGGCTATTGCCAGTCGGGCCAGGTGATGGCGGCAAGGGCACTGTTGCAATCTAATGCACAGCCTTCTGAGGAAGAGATTGCCGCTGCAATGGTCAACCTTTGCCGTTGCGGAACCTATAACGCCATCCGTGCGGCGATTCATGAAGTTGCTGGCATGGAGGCGAAGGCATGATTCGCTGTGAAGACACTGACGAAACACTGGGAGAGCAGCCCGCTAATCTCTCACGCCGCCGCTTTTTGCTGGCCAGCAGCAGCCTGGCCGGTGCGTTTGTGCTGGGTGTGGGTTTACCCATTGGCGAAGGACGGGCGCAATCTGCCGATGTTGTGCTGCCTCCTGGCACGCGTGTGCCAGCTTTCCTGGAAATTCGCCCCGATAGCTCGATCAAATTCCTTTCGCCTTTTGTCGAAGGTGGACAGGGGATTTTTACCGCCATGGCGCAAATCGTCGGGGAGGAACTGGATGCCGATCCCGCCACTTTTGTGGTTGAGAATGCACCCGCCGGTTCGCAATACAAGGTGATGGACAGTGGAATGCGCATCACTGGGGGGAGCCAGTCTGTTCGATCCAGCTATACCACCATGCGTCGGTTGGGTGCACTGGCACGACAGATGTTACTGCAGGCAGCGTCGACTGCGCTCTCTGTGCCGGTTGATGAGCTGCATACTGAACCGGGACGCGTCATTCACGCCGCTTCTGGTCGCTCGCTGACCTACGGTGAACTGGCTGAGCGTGCGCGCGATTTGCCGGTGCCTGCGCCTGAAACGGTAAAACTTAAAGATCCCGCTCAGTTTCGTTGGATCGGTAAGCCGGTTCAGCGTCTGGATATGCATGAAAAATCCACCGGACAGGCCATTTACACCATTGATTGCCGCGTTGATGACATGCTGCATGCGGCCGTTCAGCATGCGCCACGACTGGGCCTGACAGCGGGTGACATCCGTAATTTGGATCAGGTAAAAGCCATGAAAGGCGTGCATTCCGTGCACGTGCTGCCTGGTGCGGTTGGCGTGGTTGCTGAACGCTGGTGGCAGGCCAAACGTGCAGCCGAAACGCTACAGGTGTCCTGGCAAGAGCCGCAGACACCCGATGCGAATTACATGCCGGCGGATTTTTCCACTGAGGCCTTTGCCACAGCACTGGCTCAGGAACCTGGTAACGGTGAGGATGCGGAAGTGAAAGGGGATTTCGCCCAGGGCATGTCTACGGCGAAAACGACAGTTAGCGCGACTTACCACAGCCAATATCTTAATCACGCTCAGCTGGAGCCGCCGTCAGCACTCGCGCGCTTTAATAACGATGGCACGCTGGAACTGTGGATCCCTAATCAGGCACCGGAGATGTTTCAGGCGGATATCGCTAAGCGCACCGGACTGGCAGCGGAAAACATCATCATTCACTCGCCGCTACTCGGTGGATTTTTTGGCCGCCACTTTGTTTATGACACTGCAATGGTCTACCCACAGGCGATTCAACTGGCTAAAGCGGTAGGGCGTCCAGTCAAACTGATTTGGAGCCGTGAAGAAGAGTTCTTGCGTGATACCCATCGGCCAATGGCCGCCGTGCGCTTTCAGGCCGGACTGGATGCGCAAGGCTACCCGGTTGCGCTGGAGGCCATCAGCATATGCGAGGGGCCTACCGAAGGCATCGCCGGTAAACACGGCAGCAAACTGGACCCCACGGCAGTGGAGGGACTGGCAGGAAAATCCTACAAGATTCCCAATGTGCGCATCGCTCAGATTTATAAAAAGGGGCCAGTCAAACTCGGTTACTGGCGATCCGTGGGCAACTCGATGAATGATTTTCTCTATGAGTGCTTCCTCGACGAAATGGCCGATCGCGGCAAACTCGATCCCTTTGCTTTGCGTCTGCATTTGCTTCAGGGCAATGACCGTTTAACCACTTTGCTGAATGCGGTGGCAGAGCTTTCAGGGGGCTGGCAGGCAGGCCCCTACACGGCGGCAGACGGTACACGTCGTGCACGCGGTGTGGCGATGGCTTCGCCGTTTGGCACTGAAGCGGCCGCCATTGCTGAAGTATCCATCGAAAACGGTCAGGTCACCGTGCATCAGATATGGGAAGCCATAGATCCCGGCAGCATTGTGAATCCGGCGATAGTCGAAGCACAGGTTAACGGCGCCGTGGCGCTGGGGTTATCACAGGTTTTGCTGGAAGAGAGTGTGTACGAGAAAGGGCAGCCAGTGGCGCGTAACTACGATATGTATCCCATCTTGCCGCCATCACGTATGGCGCAAGTGAACGTACGTATCGTGGAGAGCGGCGCAAAAATGGGCGGCATCGGTGAACCGCCGCTCCCTGCGGTGCCGCCCGCTGTGGCGAATGCGGTTTCCCGACTAACTGGCGAGCGCATTCGCGCCATGCCTCTCTCTCGCTATACCTTCAGCTGACGGGAATAACCATGAAACTAAAAAAGTTTGGGCTGATATCAGCGGTCGTCGTTTGCGTGGCAGTGCTGGTATCGCTTTGGCTCATGCGTACGCCTGCTTCACATTTTGATCATCAACCCATGAAGCAGACTATGGCGTCAGCGGACATGGTGCGCAAAGGCGAATATGTTGCCCGTCTTAGCGATTGTGTCGCTTGCCATAGCACACCTGATGCGCCGCCATTCAGCGGCGGACTGGCGATGGCCACGCCGGTGGGCAAAATTTTCACCACGAATATCACGCCAGATAACGATACCGGTATTGGCCGCTACACCCTGGCTGATTTTGATCGTGCTGTCCGCCAGGGTGTCGCGCAGGACGGCCATCGGCTCTATCCCGCCATGCCGTTTCCTTCATATCAGAAACTCTCCGATGACGATATCGCCGCGCTTTATGCGTTTATGAAGCAGGGTGTTAAACCGGTATCTCGCCAGAACATTGCCTCTGAGATTCCCTGGCCGTTGAATATGCGCTGGCCGCTGGCATTTTGGAGCGCGGCCTTTTCACGCGGCGGACCTTATCAGTCAAAGGAAGGACATGATGCTCTGTGGAATCGTGGTGCGTATCTGGTTGAAGGTCCGGGTCACTGTGGTAGCTGCCATACGCCGCGCGGTCTGGCATTTAATGAAAAGGCGCTGGATGCCAGCAGCCCAGATTACCTGGCGGGGGCATTATTAGATGGCTGGTACGCGCCGAGTCTGCGTAATGATGCGAATACCGGCATCAGCCGCTGGAGTGAACAGGATGTGGTGACGTTCCTGAAGCAGGGGCGTAACCAGCATGCGGTGGTGTTTGGATCAATGGCTGACGCCTTCAATAACTCGACGCAGTTTATGAATGAGGACGATCTGCGTGCGATTGCGCACTACCTAAAAGCGCTGCCTGCAGGCAGTCACAATGCAGGCAGCCATTGGCAGTATCAAACAACGGAAAGCACGCTCGCAGGCAACCCTTCTGGTCGTCAGATTTACACGGCGCGCTGCAGCAGTTGTCATGGTGCCGATGGTCGCGGTCAGGCGCCGTGGATCCCACCGCTGGCGGGTGCAACCTCGATGCAAGTGGATTCGGCTTCGGCCATCAATGTGGTGCTGAATGGTTCCGCGCGTATTGTCGCCGATGGCGTGCCAGATGCTTACCGCATGCCGCCTTATCGGAAACAGTTAACCGATCAGCAGGCTGCTGAGGTGCTGAATTTTATCCGTACTTCATGGGGAAATCAGGGGGAGAAAGTGGATGCAAAAGCGGTCGGAGAACTGCGGGGTAAAACCGATCCGGCCAGCAGTAACGTAATTATTTTGCAGATGCGTTAGCCATGAAACTTGCAGCTTTTGATAAGACGATGAAATGCCAAACGGGAGAATCCCATGCACAATCTTGATGTGCAGGTTATCCGTACTGCGCTGACGTGGGCAGAGGAATCTCCCGTGTGGCTCTGTACGGTGCTCAGCACTTATGGCTCATCGCCGCGGCCGCCTGGCGCGATGATGGTGATTAGAGAAGATGGTCGTTACTGCGGTTCACTGTCGGGTGGATGTGTTGAAGAGAGCTTTATCGCGCGCATTAGCGAGGCGGTATTCTCCGCGCCGAGCCAGATAGTGCGTTACGGTGAGGGCGGCTTTGCACCCGATCGCGCGCTGCCCTGCGGTGGTGTGCTGGATATCCTGGTGGAAAAGTTGCTGCCCGGCAGTGTGGCCATCGACTATCTGCAGCGCATGCATCAGGCGATAGTCAGTGCCCATGCGCTGGAGAAGAGACTGGTCATACCCAATGCCTGCCATGCGGTTAAACCCGGTGCTTATGCCAGTCACACCTTTGCGCAGATCAAGGGGGCCGAAGTGGTGCTCACCCTCTCGGCTCCGCCCAGAGTGATTATTGCAGGCCTCTCGAACGTCGCGCTGTTTTGCGCGAATTTCGCGCTGGCACTGGGTTTCGAAACGCTGGTGTGTGAACACCGTGAGGAAGTGCTGCTTAACATGGCGGGCGATCTCGATAATGGCATCACACTGATCAGGCAATTCCCTGCGGCCTATCTGGAACGAGAGGGTTGCCATCCCGCTACGGCGATCCTTTCACTGACCCACGATCCGCGTATTGACGATCTCACGATGATGGAGGCGGTCAATCTGCCGGCTTTTTACATTGGTGCGATGGGATCGTTGAATAATAGTCAGCGCCGTAAAGAACGTCTGGTGCGGATTGGTGAATTGGAGCCCCGGCAGATCAGCAGAATCCATGCCCCTGTGGGGATCGATATTGGCAGCAAAACCCCTGCTGAAATCGCGCTCTCAATCATGGCGGATATCGTTCGCTATAAAAACGGTGTGCGCAGTGCCGAGATTGCCTCTGCATATGACGTGAGCGCTGTGCATCCATGAAGTTCGCCATACTGATCATGGCAGCGGGTTTAAGCCAACGTTTCAGAAAGTTGAACGGCGGGCATAAATTGCGCGCGTTGTTACAAGATAAGCCTGTGCTGCAGCATACGCTTGAGCGGGCAATCGCAACCGAAATGGATGTGTATGTGGTGTCCCGGCCTGAAGATCGGGACATTCATTTGCTGGCCAGTCAGGCACAGCTGATTACAGTGGCAAGTAACGGATTAGGGCACTCAATTGCCGCAGGCGTTGCAGCCACATCTGATTATGATGGTTGGTTGATTGTACTGGGCGATATGCCGTTATTGACCACATCCAGCTATCTGGCGGTGGCGCGCGCATTGCAGACGTCCCCTTTGGTGCGCAGCGAAGTGCAGGGGATGCCCGGTCATCCGGTGGGGTTTCAAAAACCCTTTTACGCGGAGTTGATTCAGTTAGAGGGTGATAATGGCGCTCGCGCATTGCTAAGCCGCCATCCCGTGACGCCAGTTAAATTATCCGATCTGGGCTGTCTTAAGGATGTTGATACGCCGGCGATGCTCAGTCTGCTAGCACAGCAATGATCTGAGGATTAAAAAGGAGGCGTAAAAGTGCAGGCCATTTTACTCTGATTATTGGTGAATTTTGTTCATAAACCCATCCTGATTTGGCCACCTTATCAATCAATCCCCGTGGTCTTACACTTTTTAACAGCAATGAATGTGGCCGCCACTACCCCGGTGGTCATCACCCAAACTGAAGCAGGGAGCCCGCATAATGAGAATTGCAGCTGCACTCATCCTGGCGTTATCTGTCTCAGCCGTTTCTGCAAAGGAGAACACATCCATGATCACTGTTTGGCAAAGTGGTGAAAAACCCTCAGTTAAAGGCAATGCCGAATATTTTACCGGCACCGTGCGTATTGATGCGCCGTTTCAGGGCAGTGAGCCTGCACGTATTGGCGGCGCGACGGTGACCTTCGAACCCTCCGCGCGCACGGCGTGGCATACCCATCCGCTTGGGCAAACGCTGATTGTGACAGCTGGTCTGGGACGCGTGCAGGAGTGGGGCGGTGAAGCCCGTGATATTCGTCCTGGTGATATTGTGTGGATCCCGGCAGGCGTAAAACATTGGCATGGCGCTGCGCCTGAAAACAGCATGTCACACATTGC
This sequence comes from Pantoea sp. SM3, assembly GCF_000963995.1. Lineage (NCBI taxonomy): Bacteria > Pseudomonadati > Pseudomonadota > Gammaproteobacteria > Enterobacterales > Erwiniaceae > Pantoea > Pantoea sp. SM3. The sequence continues at coordinate 93,377 of NZ_JZRD01000019.1, read as the reverse complement.
CATTGCTGAAGCTGAAAACGGCAAGGTCGTTGAGTGGCTGGAGAAGGTTAGCGATGAACAATATGGATCGAAGATCTCTCTGTAAGGAGTGAAGGATGATGAAAAGCATCAATGCCTCGTTAATGATGTGCGCTGCGGTCGCCTCTTCAGTAAGCGTGGCCGAAGAACCCTCTGAGCCAGAGCAGAAAAGGTATGCCGCGCTCCTGCAAAAACAGACGCATCCACTGAGTCAGCAACAGAAGAGTATTGCGGTGATCGCGGCCTACGCTGCGACGGGAAACATAGCCAAACTCAATGATGCGCTGAATCAGGGATTAGATGCGGATCTGACCGTCAGCCAGTGTCGTGAGGTGCTGGTGCAACTTTATGCTTATGCGGGCTTCCCTCGCAGCCTCAATGCGCTGGGAGAGTTAATGAAAGTGATTGATGCCCGCCGCCTACAGGGCAAAAATGACCAGCCAGGCAATGAGGCTGGGCCGGTTCCAACGCCAGAAAATATGCTCGCCGCCGGCACGCGCAATCAGACGGCGTTGGTTGGAAACCCGGTGAAAGGGCCACTGTTTGACTTCGCCCCCACCATCGATCAGTTCCTCAAAGCGCATCTGTTTGGCGACATTTTCGCGCGTGACAATCTGGACTGGAAAAGTCGTGAGTTAGCCACCGTGGGTGCATTAGCGGCAATGAGCGGGGTTGAGTCGCAACTACAATCGCATCTGCGTATCAGCATCAATGTGGGCTTCGACAAATCACAACTGGCGGAACTTCAGACTGTGTTTAACGCGCAGGGAGAAGAAGCGATCGCTCAGCGAATTGAAGCAGCATTGGCACAGATAAAATAATAAATCCCTTATAAACGCACCGGTATTTATTCCGGTGCGTTTTGCTGTTTAATATAATAACGGAAAATGTATTTCCTCAGGCTTATATCCAATATTGCAAACCTTTCCCGATTAGTTTATGACGCCTGGTTAATGGTTATCGATATCGAAGATTGCCGCTCAACCTTCTGTTTTACATCATTTATTCATCCATTAATATTTCGCTCACCCCTGATATGCATTAATTAAAAATGCATACGACAATAATATGTTTTACCCGTTACCCGCCGCCATCACACACTGCTCGCCATCATCACTGAGGAAAAGGATTTGGCGTATGTCATATCGACTGAGCTTGTTAGATAAATCGCCGATTGCCGATGGAGAGAGCGCGTCGCATGCCCTGCATCGCACATTACAGCTGGCGCAGCAAGCTGAAGCCTGGGGCTATCACCGTTTCTGGCTGGCGGAGCATCACAATACTGACCGCCTGGCGAGTCCCTCTCCCGAACTGTTGATCGCGTGGATCATTGGTCAGACGCAGCATATTCGCGTCGGATCGGGTGGTGTGATGTTGCAACACTACAGTCCTTATAAAGTCGCCGAAAACTTCAACCTGCTAGCCTCGCTCGCGCCAGGTCGTATCGATCTCGGTGTGGGTAAAGCGCCGGGCGGTCTACCGCTCTCAACCCGCGCCTTGCAGCAAGGCATTCACCAGGATGAGAAGGGCAGCTTTGCTGAGCAGCTTTCACTGCTGGATAGCTGGCTGGATGTTCCGCCGGTGGGCGATGAGGAGATCCTGCGTGCCACGCCACAGCCGCCACGTCCGGCGAACCGGTTCCTGCTGGGTGCCAGCGAGCAAAGTGCCCGGCTGGCTGCAGAACTGGGCTGGCAGCTGGTGTTTGCTGCACATCACAACGGTGATCCTCTGTTGATGGAGCAGGTGCTAAACAGCTATCGCCAGTACAGCAACGGCAAGCAGGCGCTGGTGGCCGTGCAGGTGGTGGTCGCCGATTCACCGGCTGAAGCTGATTTGCTGGTGGATAATTTGCGCGTCTATCACGTCAGTGTCAAAGACGGTCCAAGCGTCAATGTCGGCAGCGTTGAGCAAGCGGAACGCTACGTGCGCCAGGGCGGTTATACCGATTATGTCATTGAGCCGCGCACGCCTTCTTTACTGAAAGGCACTGCCGCGCAGGTGCACGCCAAACTGGATGCTTTGCACCAGAATTTTGGCATTGAAGAGTTCGTGATTGATACCCCGATTGCCGAGGAGCAGGCGCGAGTGAAATCTCTCGAACTGCTGGCAACGCATCGACTGGTTGCGGCGTAATCTGGAGATAACCATGACTCACACAATCGAACAGCAACTGATTGACTGGCGACGCGAGCTGCACAGCTGGCCTGAGCTGTCTGGGTATGAGGTAGAAACCACGGCGCGTTTGCGCCGCTGGCTGCAAAACGCTGGCTTGCGTTTGCTCGATTATCCGCTGGAAACCGGGTTGGTGGTTGAAGTGGGTCAGGGTGAAACGCTGATCGCGTTGCGAGCTGATATTGATGCCCTGCCGATTCATGAAGCCACTGGCCTCGCATACCGTTCGCGTAATGCGGGTGTCATGCACGCCTGCGGCCATGACGTGCACAGCGCGGTCATGCTGGGCGCGGCATTGCAACTCCATGCGTTGGAAGATCAACTGCCGGGACGCATCCGTATTCTGTTCCAGCCAGCCGAAGAGAATGCCACCGGTGCGCGCAAGTTGATCAATGCTGGTGTGCTGCAAGATGTGCAGGCGATCTTCGGTATGCACAACGAACCGGGTTTACCGACGGGGGTTTTCGCCACGCGTGGCGGGGCGTTTTACGCCAATGCTGACAAGTTTGTGGTGCGTGTTGCCAACCCTGATAAGGGCACGGACACCATCCTCGTCGCCAGTCAGATCATTCAGGCGCTGCAATCACTGACCAGCCGTAGTTTTAATACCCTGGATAGTCTGGTGCTGAGCGTGACCCGCATTGAAGCCGGTCAGTCCGGGACTGCTTTACCGGGGGAAGCCGAGTTTGGCGGCACGGTGCGCACCCATGACAAACAGGTGCGGGCGCAGCTGGAACAGCGCGCACGACACATTGTCGAGCACATTGCGGCGGCGAACGGTGCTACGGCGACGTTCAGCTGGCATCCGGGCCCGCCGGTGTTAGAAAACGATGCCCGCTGGGCGCAGTTTGCCAGTGAGATTGCACAGCAGGTGGGGTATCGCGTGCAAACCGCAGAACTGCACCTCGGTGGTGAAGATTTTGCTTATTACTTACAGCAGATCCCCGGCGCGTTTGTCAGCATTGGCAGTGCCAGTGAATTTGGTCTGCATCACGGCGGCTTCAATCCAGACGAAGCACTGATTGCCCCTGCCGCGCACTACTTCACCCAACTGGCGCAGCAGGCCTTGCAGCACCTCAATGCACGATGTCGTGACGCGATTCTGAGTTAGCCCCCTTAACCCAATACTCCCCGCTCTGCATGGCGACGAAACCGTCGCCGTCAGGCTATGCCATGGAAAAGAGAGAACACTATGACTGCAAGACAACTGCGACTCGGCACTATTCTGCATGGCGCATCCGGCAATATGTCTGCCTGGCGTCATCCGGCGGCGCAGGCCAATGCCAGCATCAATTTTGACTATGCAAAACACATCGCGCGCAAGGCGGAAGCTGGCAAGCTGGATTTCCTGTTTGTCGCCGATGGTTTGTTTATCAATGAAAAATCGATTCCCCATTTTCTCAATCGCTTCGAACCGCTGACGTTGCTTTCCGCGCTTGCCGGTGTGACCCAACATTTAGGATTGGTCGGCACGGTCTCCACCTCTTACAGCGAACCTTTCACCGTCGCGCGTCAGTTTGCCAGCCTCGATCATCTCAGTGGCGGGCGTGCGGGCTGGAACGTGGTGACTTCGCCTCTGGAAGGATCGGCGAAGAACTTTTCACGCCAGCAGCACCCTGAGCATGCACTGCGCTATCGCATCGCCGACGAGTATTTGCAGGTGGTGAAAGGGCTGTGGGATTCATGGGAAAACGATGCCTTTGTGCGTAACAAAGAGAGCGGCCAGTTCTTTGACGCCGCTAAACTTCATACTCTCAATCACCACGGTGATTTCTTCCAGGTGCAGGGGCCACTGAACATCGAACGCACGCCGCAGGGACGTCCGATCGTGTTTCAGGCGGGGGCCTCGGAGGATGGTAAAAAGCTGGCAGCTCGTCACGCTGATGCCATTTTTACCCATCAACCAACGCGAGAAGAAGCGCAGGCTTTCTACAAGGATGTGAAAAAGCAGCTGGTGGCAAACGGACGAGAGCCGCAGGATCTGCATATCTTCCAGGGCGTTGGCGTGATCGTTGGCGATGATGCCGAAGACGTTGAGCGTCAATATCAAACCACTGCTGCACTGGTGTCTATCAAAGACGCTTTGAACTACCTCGGTCGCTTCTTCGATCACCATGATTTCTCGCAGTACCCGCTAGATGAACCTTTCCCGGACATCGGCGATATCGGCCAAAACAGCTTCCGCAGTACCACTGATGAAATCAAACGTAAGGCGCGAGAGCACGGCCATACGCTGCGTCAGGCCGCACTGGAAGCTGCCACGCCGCGTCCGCTGTTCTTTGGCACGCCAGAAGAGGTGGCGGATGGCTTACAGCTGTGGTTTGAAACCGAAGCCACCGATGGCTTCATCATCCAGGGCGGCACGCCGGATACCTTCGAACGCTTTGTCGATCGTGTCATTCCCATCCTGCAAGCGCGCGGTTTAACCCGCAGCGAGTACCCAGGCACCACGCTGCGGGCCAGTTTCGGTCTGAAAGAGCCGGTCAATCAGTTCACACAACAATAAATTAAAGAGAAAAACGCTATGCAGAAGAAATCCCTTATTGCGCTGATGCTGCTGAGTTTAAGCAGTGCGGCTTTGGCTGAAGACGTGGCAGTGAACGGTCAGCAGATCAGCATCGAAGCCAATAAAACGCCAGTGAACACCGTGGCGAATCCCGCTGCGGTGGCGCAAATTCCTGCCGGACATAAGTTTGCCGTGCCGGGTTCATTTACCGTGGCAGTGGCCGCGCAGAATTCTCCGCCGTTAACCGTGTTCAGCGATGACAACAAAACTTTGCTTGGCAGCGAAGTGGATATCGCTCGTCTGGTGGCCGATAGCCTGGGGTTGAAGCTGAATGTCGTGCCAACCTCGTGGGAAGACTGGCCGCTCGGTGTGGCATCCGGCAAATATGACGCGGCCATTACGAATGTGACGGTGACTAAAGAGCGCAAAGAGCGCTTTGATTTCGCCACCTATCGCAAGGATTCTCTGGGTTTCTACGTTAAATCCAGCAGCCAGATTAAGTCATTGAACAAAGCCGAAGACATCGCCGGGCTTCGCATCATTGTGGGTTCCGGCACCAACCAGGAAGCAATCTTACTGGCGTGGGATAAGGAGAATCAGGCTAAAGGACTGAAGCCTTTCACGCCGGTGTACACCAAAGATGATGCTGCACAAACGCTCGCGCTGCAGTCCGGCCGCGCCGATGCCTACTTTGGGCCTAACGTGATTGGCGCATGGAAAGCCGCGTTAACCCATCAAACCAAACTGGTGGGCAGCGTGGATGGGGGTTGGCCGAAAGCGGCACACATCGCAGTGACGGTGAAAAAAGATAACGGTCTGGTGCAGCCGATTAACACGGCACTCAATGGCGTGATCAAGAACGGCGATTACGACAAGGTGCTGAACCGCTGGGGTGAAGGTGTGGAGCGTCTCGATCACTCTGAAATCAACCCGGCCGGACTCGGCGATTAAGGAGGCGGCATGAGTCAGCAATTTTTCCGCGAGGTGCATCCCGAGGCCGAGGAGTTACAGCCCATCATTACCGGCCTGTTTGGTGAATACGCCGCACGTTACGGCGATTTCTTCAAAAGTGCCAATGAAGTTGAGCTGACCGAATGGTACTTGCCGCCGCGTGGGCTGTTTATCGTGCTGGAGCGTGACGGCGAGATCATCGCCATGGGCGCCTATAAACCCTATGACGCCGTGACTGCCGAGTTTAAACGTATCTGGACGCGCAGCGATCTGCGCCGTCAGGGACTGGCGCTGCTGATTTTACAGGAGTTGGAGCGCCGTGCCTTACGCGCGGGTTACCAGCGAGTGTTCCTGACCACCGGATTTCGTCAGCCGGAAGCCGTGCAGCTGTATATCGGCCATGGCTACCAGCCGCAGTTTGCGCTGCTGGAAGATATGGAAATCTACAGCCAGCCACCTCATGACGGGCGCTTACGTTTCCTTAAGGTGATTGATGTGCACAGCGTGGCGCAAGCCAGCTAAGGAGTTAAGATGAGTCAGGAACAACATTTAACGGTGGTGCCCGCACGCTATCCAGGAAGGATCATCGGGGCGGTTGTCGCGCTGTTCATTCTGGCCAGCGTGGTGGATTCGGTGGCTTTTAATCCCCGTTGGGAGTGGAGCGTGTTTGCCCGCTGGTTCTTTGACCCGGTGATCCTCACGGGGCTCGGGCAGACGCTATTGCTGACCCTATTCGGTACGGTGCTGAGTCTAATTTTTGGCGGCCTGCTGGCACTGGCGCGACTCTCTTCATCATGGTTATTGAGCACGCTGGCGTTTGGCTACATCTGGCTATTCCGCTCGCTGCCGCTGATTGTGGTGTTGATCATTCTGTATAACTTCTCCTATCTCTACGACACGCTGTCGCTCGGCGTGCCGTTTACGGCACTGTCGTGGGGGCATTTCCAGACCATCAACGTGCTGGGGCAATTCCCGGCAGCGGTGATTGGACTGACGCTAGTGCAGAGCGCCTACAGTGCGGAGATTATTCGCGGTGGCTTTTTGGGCGTCGATCACGGTCAATTTGAAGCCGCGTCCGCACTGGGATTATCTTCGTCCCGTCGAACCTTCCGCATCATTCTGCCGCAAGCACTACGCGCCATCATTCCTACCACGTTTAACGAAATCATCAGCCTCGCCAAGGGCACTTCGATGGTGTACGTGCTGGCAATGCCGGAGCTGTTTTACACCATCCAGATGATCTACAACCGCACTCAGCAGGTGATTCCGCTGTTAATGGTGGGCGCGGCCTGGTATCTGATTATCACCACCGTATTGTCACTGCTGCAGCACAGCGTTGAACGTTGGCTGGCACGTAGTGTCACGCGTGAACCGCAACCGTCGCGCTGGCGTCAATGGCGCAATCGCTCTGCTAACGCTAATGAGGAGCTGTCCCATGTCCGAAGCCATTGATTATCGTCATCTGCATACCACAGGTGCCATCAGCATCACCGGCGTCAGCAAATCGTTTGGTAAACACAAAGCGCTGGAAGATGTATCGCTGGAGCTGGAACCGGGATCGGTAACGGTGATTCTTGGTCCGTCGGGGTCAGGGAAATCCACCCTGCTGCGCACCATTAATCATCTTGAGCGCGTGGACGAGGGTTTCATTCAAATCGACGGTGATTACATTGGCTACCAGCGTCGCGGTGACAAGCTGTATGAGCTGAAAGAGAAGGCGATTTTGCGTCAGCGCATCAACGTTGGCTACGTGTTTCAGAACTTCAATTTGTTCCCGCATCTGACGGTACTGGAGAACCTGATCGAGGCACCGATTGCCCATCGTCAATTATCACGACGCGAGGCGATTGAGCGGGCGGGAGAATTGCTGGATATCGTGGGATTGCGCCATAAAGCCGATGCCTGGCCGCGTCATCTTTCGGGTGGGCAGCAGCAACGTATCGCGATTGCGCGTGCATTGATGCTGAATCCGCGCGTGATGCTGTTCGATGAGCCGACATCAGCGCTCGATCCCGAGCTGGTGGGCGAAGTGCTGGACGTGATTAAAAAGCTGGCGCGCTCCGGTACCACCCTGGTGATTGTGACGCACGAGATTGGCTTTGCGCGCGAAGTGGCTGATCGGGTGGTGTTTATGGTGGATGGCCGCATCGTCGAGCAAGGTAGCACGCATCAGGTGCTCAATCAGCCGCGCCATGAGCGCACCAAACGATTTTTGGCGCGAGTCCTATGATGGAAAGAGTGATTGTCAGCGCGCTTGCCGCATGGTTATTCAGTTCACCGCTGTTGGCAGCAGAAACACTGGATGCCAAAAACAACGAAACGCCAATCCATATTCCGGCTAACCCGCAAGCCATTGCCAAAATTCCGACGGGTTTTCATTTTGTGACGCCGGGATATTTGACGGTGGCGACCACGGCATCCAATTCACCGCCAATCGGCTTGTGGGCATCAGATAACAAAACGCTGATTGGTAGTGATCCTGATTTTGCCCGCTTACTGGCCGACAGTTTGGGCTTAAAACTCAAACTGGTGCCTGCCGCCTGGGAAGACTGGCCGCTGGGCATCACCGCAGGGCGTTATGATGTGGCGATGTTCAACATTGCGGTGACGGAAGAACGGAAACAAAAGTTCGATTTCGCGACCTATCGTGCCGATAACCATGCGTTTGCCGTCAAAGCAGACAGTGCGATTACGGCGATCAACGGGCGCGAGGATGTGGCGGGTAAACGCATCATTGTCGGTTCGGGTACCAATCAGGAGAAAATTTTGCTGAGTTGGGATGCGAAGAACCGCGCGCAGGGGTTGGCGCCGGTTCAGCCGATTTACCTCAATGATGATGCTTCAGCGACGCTGGCGTTGCTTTCCGGACGAGCGGACGCCTCTTTTGGTCCGCAAGCGATGGCGGCATGGAAAGTGGCGTCACGCGGGCAAACTAAAATTGTCGGACACGGACCTTTCCGTGCGTGGGTCGCGGTGACCACCAAAAAAGGCAATGGTCTGGATGTGGCGTTACAGCAGGCGATAAATGGCGCAATAGCCAGCGGGCAATATCAACAGGTGCTGGCTCGCTGGGGAGAACAGGAGGAGGGCGTGGAAGCGTCACAGGTCAATCCACCTGGCATTGTTTATCAGTAAATAATTTTTTTGTTAGTTGAGAGAAAACTCACAGCTTGATGGTTGTGAGTTTTTTGCTTTTCAGCGTTATTGTGAATTCATTCATTCTTTTATTTATGTTTCGCATGATTTAAACGGTAAGTTTGGATATTTGACCGTGGAATAAACTCGCCTTGCTTTTAATTAATCGCTTCAGATGGTTTTTTTATCTTCTCTTACAAGGAACGGTATTGTTTAGCCTGTCGGTAAAGTGTCATATTGACGTTTCCTGAGGGAATGTGAGGTTGAAAAAGAGTAAAAAGGATTTTGAATGGGTCTGGCTTAACCTGCATTACCCAATCAACGTTTAAAAAGATTGGGGTTAACATGTTAGTTGAAAATATAAGAAGTCATCTTAATGCCTGCCACGCGCAATCCGTACAGTGCAGAAAAATTAAGCAGCCGAGATTGGGAGAAATTTTCATGGAGTCAAGAATCAGGAAGCTGGAAGAGACAGTGGCCATTATCGCCACAGATGTTGCTGTTATTAAATCGAATTATGCCACTAAGCAGGATATGGCAGAAGTCAGGACGGAAATCGTTGAGGTCAAATTAGAAATAGGGGAAGTGCGGTCCGAGGTTCGAGAAGTGAAAGGCGATGTTGCGTCAGTAAAGGAAAATTACGCGACCAAGGCGGATGTATTGGCGATCAGGGGCGATCTGTACCAGGCGCTGAACAAACAAACCAAATGGATGGTTTCGATGCAGTTCGTTACGTTGGGACTGGCGTTAACCATCGCCAAAGCGATATTTTAATCCTGCGTACAATGGCGGCTCAGCCGCCGCCATTGCACAAGTCTCTTACGTTGTGGCTTTACGTATCCAAAGCGCAGCCTCTCCCGCAGGCAGTGGGCGGGCGAAGTGATATCCCTGAAACAGGTTGCAGCCTTTTTCACGGAGATAGTCGAAATACTCCTCACTCTCAATGCCTTCAGCCAGCACGTTTAATCCCATCTCGCGTGATAACTCAATCGTCTTGTGCACTACAATCGCTGCAGATTCATTATCAAAAATATGCATGATTAGTGATTTGTCGATTTTGATATCATCAATTGCGAAATCACTGATCGATTTGAGAGAGGAATAGCCCACGCCAAAATCATCAATTGCCCATTGAATGCCTAACTGACTAAAGTGCTCAATGACGCCGCTGATTCTTTTTTGATCGTAAATAAACGTCGTTTCAGTAATTTCAAACTTTAACCTTTCCGGACTGATTTTATAATGTGAGAGCGCCAGCAAGGTATCCTGAGTGAAATCCCGATGCATCAATTGCAATGGGCTGATGTTTATCGAAAATTTTAAATTGCTAAGATGATACGAGCGATCCCAATCAGACATTTGCTGCAGGGTTCTTTCCATCACCCATTTACCAATCTCAATAATTAGACCACTTTTCTCCGCCACAGGAATAAAGACCTCTGGTGAGATGAAACCTTTCACGGGATGTTTCCAGCGAAGTAAGGCTTCGAAGCCTATCAGCTTTTTATCTATATCGACTTGTGGCTGATAGTAAAGTTCCAGCTGATTCTTCTCAATGGCATTTGAAAGTTCACGCTTAATCAGATCGGTTTCCGAATAATCACCGCGTGACGTGAACACGGTTAACAACAGTGCGATAATCGGCACACTGCAATTAACAATATAGAAGCCAGGTTCTTCAGGAATGCTGAGCTGAAAAGCGCCATCTTGCCAGGTTAAACCTGTGGTGATAAACAACAGATAAAATGCCAGACAAAAGAGAGGAAAGACTTTACTGAGATAGCCAGATTGCTGTCGTAGCACCAGAGCAGAACCAATGGTTAAAGCCATTAAATAATTATATTCAGACCGCTTACCAATTGTATGATAATTATCCAATAATAGTAGCAGAATAATACTGAGTAGTAGCGCATGCACGATGATGTAAAGGTTGCGTTTTAACCCACTGCAAAAAGCGGCACAAGTGATGTAAACGCCGAGTGTCGTGCTGGCACCATATAACCAGGCAATGTCATGGTGACCCCTGATAGCGTTAAACAACACCATATAAATCCCGGCAAGAATGCTGGATGTCCCGGCGATCATTAAGGTTAAGCGCAGTTTCTTTTCCAGGCTATCACCTTTCAATATAAACGGCAGATTACAAATCCTTGAAAATACTGAACTGAAATAAGAGATCATTAGCTATTCTCAGTTTTATAGTCTTAATTATTTAATGTTTTCAGTCAGGTATATTAAGGAAAAGCGTGACGGCTGTCATAACTGTTTTCAGCTTATTTACACTTGTCTAAGCTGCATTGCGATTTGACCTATGCTAAGTCGAATGTGCGTTTTTTGCGGTGAATTTTGGTGGAATGATGTGACTTAAGTCGGTTGATTGCCATCTGGTCGCCTGGCGAAAAAAAACGTGGAACACGCGCAGCGCATTTTCTGTTTACCGCGATTGTGCCTACCCTATGACAGGTCAGCACGTTAGAATGAAACCTAAGTGTCGTAAGGTCGCTGCTTAGCCAGAGGCAAAACAACAAGCGCTGGACACGTATTCAGCCTGGCCCGATTGTGAAATCCACTTTAAAACGACTGGTTGCAATGAAAATACGCTTTCTATCTGCCAATGAGTTAAAGCTTGCCGAAGTGCGCACCATTCTGGAGCCGGTCGGTGTTGAAGTCATTCCCATCGCTCGCCGCATTGAAGAAATTCAGACAGAAAATGAAGTTGAGCTGGTCCGCGACAAACTGACTAAAGCCTTTTCCATCATCGGTCGTCCGCTGTTTGTTGAACATACGGGCCTGTATCTGGATGGGCTGAATGGGTTGCCTGCCGGATTAACGCGCATTTTCTGGAGCCGTTTGAACGCCGAGCGCTTCACGAAACTGGTCAGCGGTCTGGAGACCCCCAGCGTGACAGCCAAAACGGTACTGGGCTATTGTGATGGCCGTAAAATGTACCAGTTTGAGGGGCAATTGCGCGGCACCATTGCGCCTGCTCCAGCCGGTCCGCGCGAATTTCAATGGGACTGCGTATTCATACCGGAAGGGCATTCGCAGACTTTCGCTGAAATGGGTGATTTTAAAAACGAAATATCCATGCGCAGACTGGCACTGGATCGTTTCGCCACCTTTCTAAAAACTTCACGGGGACTGGCATGAAACCGGAACTCAAACGCGCTTACGATGCAGGCAAACTGATCCTGTTTGCGGGCGCGGGTATTTCACGCAATCTTGGTCTGCCGGAATGGCATGAGCTGATTGCGCATCTGGCAAAAGAACTGGGTTACGACCCAAAGATCTTCAATACGTACGGCACGCACCTCTCTCTGGCGGAATATTACAAGCAGCGGAAAGGTTCGCTTGGTCCGTTACGCAGCTGGATGGATCGTGAATGGCATCGCCCGGATATTGATGTGCGCAGCTCTGAAATTCACACCATGATCACGCAGGGCAATTTCTCCCGTATCTATACCACCAATTACGATCGCTGGCTGGAGATGGCGCACGAAGCCCACAATGTGCCGTACAGCAAAGTGGCGAATGCGGCAGATTTGGTGTCATTGACCGAAGACAAGCGTCATATCATTAAACTTCATGGTGATTTTGACGATGATACCTCCATCGTGCTGGATGAAAGCAGCTACTTCGAGCGCCTCTATTTCGATTCGCCGCTGGATATCAAACTGACGCATGACGTGATGGGCAACTCGGTGTTGTTTGTCGGTTACAGCATCAGTGACTTTAACATTCGTCTGTTATTCTACCGCCTGACGAAAATGTGGGGCCGCACGGGATTAGCGACCGCACGGCCGAAATCCTACCTGTTTACCAACCGCAATAATCCGGTGGCGAAAGAAGTGCTGGGGCAGTGGGGTATCGAAATGATCGTTTCAGAAGAGGACGATCCGCGCAAAGCGCTGGCGACGTTCCTGGAAGAATTACTGGCTTAATGAGCAGAAATCGTTTGCTCAAAAAAGTTTGCTTAGAATATACTGTATATAAATACAGTTAACCGAGGTGCATCATGGCAGTCGAAACCAAATATGTTGTTGTCAGAAAGGGTGAAGAAAAAATGACGTTTGCCAATAAAAAAGACGCGGATGCCTGGGACAAAATGCTCGATATGGCGGACGCCTTCACCGACTGGCTGCAGCAGCATCAGCCTGAACTGGATGAGGCACAAGCTGAAGCGTTAGGCATGTTACTGGCTGAACAGAAGGATGCGGTGCAGCATATCCTGCGTACCAGCAAATTACCGGATGCGGTAAAGGAAGAAGCGTCAGCCGAAGTCGAGACTGAGGCGTCTGCGGAATCGGAAACCTCTGCGGAATCTGAAGCTTCTGCGGAAGCAGACATCGGTAAACCCGAAAAGAAAGTGCGCGCGGTTAAAGCTGCCTGATACTTTGCTGAGAGCTGAGAGCTGAGAGCTGAGAGCTGAGAGCTGAGAGTTGAAAGCTGAGAGCTGAGAGCTGAGAGCTGAGAGCTGAGAGTTGAAAGCTGAGAGTTGCAAGCTGAGAGTTGCAAGCTGAGTGCTGAGTGCTGAGTGCTGAGTGTTGAGTGTTGAAAGCTGAAAACTGGGAGCGGCGAGAAGGTCGCTCCTGTTGCCTCACTGAACCTTACAGCTTGATCTGATAACGCGTGCTGCGCCCACCGCCCGGCAATTTCTCCAGACAACCTTTCTCCAGTAATTCCGTCAAATGGCGCGTCGCCGTCGCCTTACTGACCTTGGCCACTTTTTGGTATTGGCTGGCGCTAATGCCGTCCTCAAATCCCTGTTCACCGCCATCCAGCAAGCGATTCAATACGCGATTTTGCTCAGCGTTCAATTGGGCATTATGGTGAATCAGCCAGAATTTCGCTTTGTTTTGTATGCGCGTGACCGATGCCAGTGCCTCTTCCAGGCTGTCATTGAGCACGTCGAGGAACCACAGCATCCAGGCAGTGATGTCCAAATCGCCACGCTGTGTCTCTTGTAAAATCCGATAATAATCCGCGCGCCGGGTCAGAATCGATGACGACATGGCATATAGCCGGATGCTTTGGCTGTCTGCTTGCGCCAGCGCCAAATCCGTCAGTGCACGCGTAATACGGCCGTTGCCATCATCAAAGGGATGCAGCGTGACAAACCACAGATGGCAAATGGCGGCGCGCAGCAATGGATCGAGCTGGACCTCGTCATGGCTCTGATTAAACCAGCGAATAAACTGATCAAGCTGCCGTTCAAGCCCGTCACGCGGTGGCGCTTCAAAATGGACAGTTGGACGATCGATGCGTCCGGATACGACCTGCATCGGTTCTTCACCGCGCAAACCGCCCACGTTTAAACGCTTAATCGTCCATTCACTCGCCGGGAAAAGCCACTGATGCCACAGACACAGCCGCTCAAACGTGAGAGGCTCATCGCGCTGGGTGATGGCATCCATCATCATGGTGGCCAATCCTTCGGAACGTTCGGATACGGGATAAGGCTGCTCCAGCGAAACGCCTAAACGCCGCGCAAGGGAAGATCTTACTGACTCGGCGTTGACGCGCTCATCTTCGATAGCGGAGGAAGACAGAATATTGGCGAGTAGCGTATTCAGCGTTTGCGTATCGGCGTTATCCGATATGCTCGCCCGTCCCAGCAAAATACCGCGTTGCTGCTGCAGATAGCGTAATCGCGGCAGAAGTTTTTCCTCCTGCCAGTGAAATGTTGGCCATTCAGGCTGCTGCCATATCCACATATCATGCCTCATCTCATTTGCCAGTGAGCCAAACAGTCAGGCGATTAGGCTCATTGACTGAGCCATAAAGCCACCTTATTCGGCTCACATGATGAGTTGAATCATACTGCTTAATCGGCTCAAACGCCAGTTCACTCAGCCCACAAACGAATGTAAGCCGCATGAGAAGGCAAAATAGGTGGCGATTTCAGGCTGAAATTTTAGGTGAGCCGGGAAAGGGTGTGTGCCAGATGGCGACCTGAGCGCCGCCATCAGGGAAAATGAAGTGACTATCGTTGTAGAAGTGATGGAGAGTTGATTAATGTGTGAAGAGTGAAAATGTTCCAGAGTAATAGCTCACCATCCACGCCACATACACCAGCCAAACCAGTAACAATCCCGCTAAGCCTAATTTACCTGTCATGCTGCATTCCTCTTGTTATTTGGCGTCATGCGCCCTGTAAGGAATAAGCTGACAGGATGGTGAGATAGCGATCTTGCGCCAGATCAAAAACAGCAGGATTTTGTCGCGGAAATGCACAGACAAAAATTGATCGGGATAGGATAAGGGTGTTTGCCCCCACCTCAGTAAACTATTTATCACAGAAACTATAAGGAATATAAGCGGATAAAAAGTGCCGCTTATTTAGCATATTTGCCAAATACCCCGGCATAACCCTCGAAATATTCTAAAGTTAATCGCGGAGTTTAAAAAATACACAATCCTGCAATCGTTTATGGCAAAGGACATTATTTTGAACATCGCAAACCCAATACCCAGACTTTCGTTCTGGAATAAATTATTTGCCCTTATTCTGCTGTTGCTGGGGATTATCCTGGCCGCAGGAGGGGGCTGGCTCGTGGCATTAGGCGGAAATGGGTACTACGTGGTGGCCGGCATAGGGCTGATCATCTCTGCTGTACTGATATTCATGAAGCGAACCAGCGGTGCAGGCTGGTTCGCACTGGTATTTGTGGGCACGCTGATCTGGACCATTCAGGAGTCAGGGCTGGATTACTGGCGCTGGGTGCCGCGTTTTGCCTTGATGCTGATTCTCGGCATCGTGTTTGCCTTCCAGTTACCCAATCTGGCGCCGCGCGTCAGCCGGGGGGCGTCGCGCGCGCTGGCGGCCGTACTGATTGTCGCCTTTGTGATTGCTGCTGCGCTGCCCTTTGCGCCACTCAATGAAACACCAGCCACAGATGTGCCTGCTGCGGGCTCGGCTAACTACATGGCGGATACTGGCAGCGGAAAAGCCTCCACGCCAGACAGTGGCGACTGGTATACCTACGGCGGTTCCCTGGCGTCGCAGCGTTTCGCCAATGCCAGCCAGATCACCCCGGATAACGTAAAAGACCTCAAGCTGGCCTGGCAATTCCGTACCGGTGATTTACCGAAAGCGCGTTGGGGCGGTGAAAACACCCCGATCAAAGTGGGCGATACGCTATACACCTGTACCGCGCGCAACATGGTGTTCGCGCTGGATGCCGCAACAGGAAAAGAGAAGTGGCACTTTGACCCGAAAGTCAGCGACAAATCCATTCCTTACACCGCCGCCTGCCGTGGGTTGACGTGGTATGACAGCCAGACCAACAGCCACGCCAGCACCGGACAGGTCGCTGCAGTCGCACCGAACAGCGACAACAGTGACTGCCAGCAGCGCATCATCCTCGGGACGCTGGACGCCCGCATCATCGAATTGAACGCCAAAACTGGCGAAGTCTGCCGCAGTTTCGGTAATCAGGGCACGGTCAATCTTGCTGAGGATATGGGGGAAACCTATGACGGCTATGTGGCCATCAACTCAGCGCCGGTGGTGATACGTGATACCCTGGTAGTGGGACATCAGACGATCGATGGCCAGCGCGCATTTGGCCCACCGGGGGTGATTAAAGCTTATGACGTGCGCACGGGAGCGTTGAAATGGGCGTGGGATGCAGCCGATCCGGATACCGCCACACCGAAGAAAGGACCCAATGCGTACAAACGCGGTTCACCCGACGTCTGGACCTCGTTCACCGGTGATGACAAATTAGGATTGGTGTATCTGCCGGTCGGAAACTCATCGGGTGACTATTGGAGCGGTACGCGCTCGCCTGCCGAGAATAAGTATTCAGTCTCATTGACTGCATTGAATATCGATACCGGTTTACCGGCCTGGACTTTCCAGACCGCGCATAAAGATGTCTGGGATTATGATCCCGGTTCTCAGCCGACGTTGGTGGATTATCCGGATAAAAACGGCGGTAAAACACCGGCGATTATCATGCCGACCAAACAGGGTGAGATTTATGTGCTGGATCGCCGCACCGGTAAATCGCTGTTTGGTGTGGAGGAGCGTCCGGTGCCCGGCGGCGGTGTAGAACCGGACCAGCGTTCGCCAACTCAGCCTTATTCGTTGTTCCATCACCTGAGTAAACCGGACCTCACTCCGCAGGACATGTGGGGCTTAACACCGGTGGATCAATTGGTGTGCCGCATTCAGTTCCAGCAAGCCAGTTATAAAGGGCAGTACACGCCGCCGGAAGCCGATCGTCATTCGATTGAGTATCCGGGTTATAACGGCGGTTCTGACTGGGGTAGCGTAGCGGTGGATCCGACGCGTGGCATCATCATTGCTAACTACAATGATATGCCGAACTACAACATTCTGGTGCCGCGTGCCAAAGCCGATGCGTTGGGCTGGAAACCTCGTGATGAAATTCCCTATAACCCACACGATACCGGCCATGCGGAAGGGGCAGGCGATCCACAAATCGGTGTGCCTTACGCGGTGAACGTGAATGCGGGCTGGCGCTTGCCGTACACAGGCATGCTGTGTAAAGAGCCGCCGTATGGTGGTATACGTGCCATCGATCTGCGTGATGGACGCACCATCTGGGATCGTCCACTGGGCACCGCACGTCGTAATGGTCCATTTGGCCTGCCAACCGGATTGCCGATTAATATTGGTACGCCGAATAATGGCGGTTCAGTAGTGACATCCAGCGGGCTGATCTTTGTCGCGGCTGCTACCGATGACTTAATTCGCGCCATCGACATGAAAACCGGCAAGGAAGTGTGGAGCACGGAACTGCCCGCAGGGGGTCAGGCCAACCCGATGATCTACACGCAAAATGGGCGTGAGTATCTGGTGATCGTTGCCGCCGGGCATCACTTTATGGAAACGCCGGTGGGCGATTATGTGCTGGCGTACGCGCTGCCAGAACAGAAATAACCACCATTGAAAACGGGATTAGGCTGCTGCCTAATCCCGTTATATACATCCTGGCATCACATCTCTTTGGTCATCAATCCCTTAGGGATTCACCTCTTCCAGACGGCGATTCAGCGTGCGCGGACCGAGTACACCGATGGTAAACACCACAATCGCCATCGCACCGGAAATCACGGCAAACACTGAACTCACCCCCATCTCACTCAGCACCCAGGCAATGGTAAAGCCTGACAACATGCCGCTGATACGACTCACCGAATAGACCAAACCAATCGCCTTGGCACGGAAACGCGTTGGGAACAATTCAGCCTGATAGGCGCGGTACGAGAAAGTCATACAGGTACTGGCCAGCGATAGCAGCAGTCCCAACGTCACCAGCATCACCGGTTGCGACTGCCAGGAAAATACCGTGCCGACGAGGGCAATGGCCAGCGCGGAGCCACTCACCAGCCACTTACGCTCAATGCGATCGGCAAAGGTCATTGCCACTAGCGGCCCCAACGGGCTGGCAAAAGCAATCAGGAAGGAATAGAGCAAACTGTGCGTGAAGGTCACACCTTTGGCTGCCAGCAGTGTCGGGATCCAACTGGCAAAACCGTAATAGCCAATCGACTGGAAGAAGTTGAACACCAGCAGCATGATGGTGCGACGACGGTACGGTGGACGCCACATTTCGTTTTTTGCAGCCGGTTTAGATTCAGTAGGCTGCAACAGATGGCTGTCAATCGCAGGCAGCGCGGAACCGGTGGATTTAGCGACACGTGCTTCGAGTCGGCGTACCACGTCTTCCGCTTCTTTGTAGCGGCCTTGCTCAACCAGCCAGCGTGGGCTTTCGGGTAATCCCATACGCAGGATCCACACCAGCACCGCGCCGATGCAGCCAAATAACACCACCCAACGCCAGCCGCTCAGGCCGAGAATTTCCTGTGGGACCAACTGCCATGAAAGAAAAGCGATGGTCGGGATCGAGGTGTACTGGATGGCCTGCACAAACGCATAGGATCGGCCGCGCAGGCGTGCCGGAATAAATTCGGAGACATAGGCATCAATGGTGACCAGCTCGGCGCCGACGCCAATACCCGACACAATGCGCCAGAATACAATGGAAAACGGATGGTGCTGAAACGCCATAATGCCACTGGCCACCGCGTAAACCAGCAAGGCGATAATAAACACCTTTTTGCGCCCGATGCGGTCAGCCAGATTGGCGATCAGCAAGGTGCCGAGGAAAACCCCGAGGAACATCGCCGCGACAAACGCACCAAGACTATGGGGATCAAAAAAGTTATGGCTACCGTGAGAAAAGATCCCCTCGCGAACCATGCCGGGACCGATATAGGCGGTCAGGAACACGTCATACACTTCAAACCAGCCTCCCAATGCCAGCGCAAAGATAATCAGCCACAGCGGGCGGGCGGCAGGTAAGCGTTCCAGACGCGCAGAGAGTTGCGCACCAAATGCCTTACCTTCTTCTGGTGTGAAGTTGTCACGCCAGGTCATCGGCGGGGGGATCGACTCGCTCAGCGAAATTTTTTTCAGCACGGTAGGGTACTCCGTTGTTTTTATAATGGTTTGTTAAGGGCTGGCCGGATGGCCACGCCCGATAACACAGGTGATTCAGGGTATAGCGTTAAACCGGGCAGCCTTTCGCGCGCAGAATGGCGTTGAAGCGCTCAGGATCGTTGTTGCCTGCTACGTTGCTGGCGCGGATTTTCTCCTCACGCTGCGCATGTTGCTGCACGCGAGGCAGCAGCACACTCAGCTCATCCTGCGGGATAGCAATCACGCCGTCGGCATCAGCCACGATCAAATCGCCCGGTGACACCACCAGTCCCGCGCAGTGCACCGGGGTATTCACTTCACCTGGACCTTCTTTGGAAGGGCCGCGCAAAGTGTTGCCGCGTGCCCAGCAGGCAATACCGCCTTCTGCCCATTCATTCAGATCGCGCACGGCACCATCAATCACGAAACCGGCAATCTTTTTGGTGATGGCAGAGGTGCGCATCAGACCGCCGATTAACGCCTGGGTCAGATCCCCCGACCCATCAACAACGATCACATCGCCTGGCTGCGCCATTTCGATCGCTTTATGAATCATCAGGTTATCGCCTGGACGGACTTTCACGGTGATCGCCGGGCCGCAGAGCACCAGATTGGTATCGTTGTGATAAGCCTGTAAGCCCAGCGCACCGACACTGCGTCCCATGGAGTCGCCAATGTTTGGCACGGGCAGTGCACGGAAGGCATCAATCACGCCCGCATCGATCGGCGCGCCGTGCTCACCAATGAAATAGCCAATCGGCCAGTCTTTATGGATGGTCATAGGTTAACTCCGGTTTAACACCTGCGGATTGACGCAGGCGGATGGGTTGATCTGTTGGTTATCAAGAAATGCCAGACATTGGCGTGCTGCACTTTGTGCAACGGCATCCAGTGCCTGCGGGGTGGAACCGCCAATATGCGGAGTCACGATCAGATTGCTGAGCGCGCGGAACGGATGGTCGGCAGCCAGCGGCTCAATTGTCACCGTGTCCAGCGCTGCGGCACGCAGTTGTCCGCTTTGTAGCGCGGCAGCCAGCGCATCTTCATCAATCAATTCGCCGCGCGCGGTATTGATCAGCGTGGCGTGAGCGGGCAACTGCGCCAGACGTTGCGCGTTGATCATCAGGCGGGTTTTGGGCGTGACCGGACAGTGCAGGCTTAATACATCCGCCAGCGGCAGTAAATCGTCCAGCGAAGCACAGCGCTGCGCACCTTCAAACTCGCCATCAGCCGGGGCGGCAGGATCGAAAAATGCGACCTGCATCCCAATCACACGCGCGAACCGTGCCACGCGTCGGCCGATTTCGCCGAAGCCGACCAGACCCAGGGTTTTGCCCTGTAGCTCTTCGCCATCGCCGCTGCGGGTCCAGCGTCCGGCAGCGACTTCCTGCTGGAAATAGGGCAGACGCCGCGCGCAATTCAGCATCAATGCCAGCGTCAGCTCGGCAACAGACTGGGCATTGGTCGCTGGCGTGGTCAGCACCGGTATACCGCGTTCGGTAGCCGCTGACACATCAATATTGGTGACGCCAACGCCGTGTTTGCAGATGATTTTCAGCGTCGGACAGGCGTTGATGGCTTTCGCGTTCAATTCAACGGTGCGCGATATGACGGCGTCATATGCCACGCTGCTCATGCGCTGTTCAACTTCCGCAACGTTATTGGCGTCATCCAGATAATCGACCACACAGCCTGCTTCAGCGAGCAGTTGACGGCCTCCCTGGCCGAGGCTGGTAGTGGTCACGAGAAAGCGATAAGTCATGTCGGTTCTCCGATAGGGTTTACGTCATCCTGGCATCGGCAATCGATAAAAAATATTCTGCGAAGGTTATTAATTCATTCCTGTCGGGAATAACAACGAGTAACAGGAGTTGAAACGCCAAACCGCCCAATGTTGTTTTTTTGTTAACAAACAGATCGCACATGGCTGGAGTTGTACTTTGCTATACGCTTTAGGATTTTTACTTAAAAAAAACCGTTAAAAACGTAGAGTTAGCGGAGCGCTCTACCGCATATCACCAGTTAAAAGTCCGCATAAATAGTGTGATCCACTTCAAAAATCATCCTCAGCACCCTGATACCTCGCAGTTATTTTATCGTCGTTGATTTGAGCAAAGTGCGCTGCAAAGTTGCACAACTCATGTGCCATGCGTTTTTTAGCCGCACGAAATGATAAATGTAACTAAAGTTATAGAGTGTACCGTTTGGTTCATTAACAACTAGATAATAGAACGGTTACATCATGTCTCACTCAAAAGAACTCTTCGCTGTGCTCGGCCGCGTTATGGCGGTGGGTCTGTTCTTCGCTTCCGGTCTCGACAAGATCACCCACTATGCTGACAACCTGCAAACCATGGCGGACAGCGGTGTACCGGCCTTTTTCCTGCCGCTAGTGATCCTGCTGGAAGTGGGCGGCGGTCTGGCGATTGCCTTTGGTTTTTTGACGCGATTCACCGCCATTTTTATGGCGGTGTTCTCGGTTTTGGCGGGATTCCTGTTCTATCAGGGATACAGCCACGCACACCTGATGGTGTGGTTAAAAAATATCTCCTGCGCTGCCGGTTTCCTGATGCTGTGTCTGAACGGCGGCGGTAAATGGAGCCTCGATCATCTGATTCAGCAACGTCTAGCACGCCACTGAGTTTCTCCTTCAACCTTAATATTTCAGGACAACACCCATGAAAAAACTCCCGACAGTGCTGCTGTGCGGTGGACTTTTCTGTGCCGCGAGCCAGGCCGCCGAACCCGTTAACCAGGTTGCCGTATTAACCCATCACCAGGCGCAACAGCTGGTAGCGAAAGCCGAGCAGATTATCGATAGCCATCACATCGGCGGCGCGATTGCGGTGGTCGATCCTTTTGGTCAGCTGATCGCCTATGAGCGTCTGGATGGCGCCACGCTGGCGAACAGCGAACTCGCGCCGAAGAAAGCGCACTCGGCCGCCGCCTTTGGCGTGCCGACGTCCAGCTTTCAGCAGAAAATCGCTGCCGGAAATGTCGGCATGCTCGGTAATCCGGTGGTGGTACCGCTGCCAGGCGGTGAGCCGGTGAAAGTGAACGGCGTGGTGGTGGGCGCTATTGGTGTCAGCACGCCAGATGGCAACGTGGATGCGGAAGCGGCGCAGGGCGCGCTGTCGGCGCTGAAAGCAGGTTAGCCATGGAAAGAAGACGTTTCTTACAACTGATGATGGCCACGCCGGTCATCGTTTCTATCCCGTTGCAACCGCTGTTAGCCGCACCTGCCGATGCCTCTCAGGCATTGCTTTTGCGCGCCAGTGAACTGTTAACCGGACGCCGTGGCCTCGATATCGGCATCACTGAACGATTATGGACGCTGCTGTGTGAGCAGGATGCGGGATTCCCGGCTCAATTAGCGCGCCTGATGACGCGCCTCAATGCGCAGCACAGCGAAGATCGTGAGCAGATCGTTGCGCAGCTTGATGATGCCGATGTCAAAACGGCGTTGACGATTATTTCGCCGTGGTATCTCGGTTACACCGGCCATCCCTCCACCACCAAAGCGGTGGATGACGCGCACTTCGTCACCTTCCTGTCGGCGCTGATGTATGAACCGACGCGTGACCACACCATTCGTCCCAGCTATGCGCGGGCAGGCGGTGATTACTGGGCCGAAGTGCCGCCGGGCGTGATCGCGCCACCGATGCCCGGCTTGATCCGCGAATGGGGCGATCAATCGCCCGTCGCCGCAAAGCAGATTAAACAGCCTGATGCACCCTGGTTACTGATGGTGCAGGGCAAAGCCAAAACCCTCGTGGAAGCCGAGGCGATGCTGGCGCAGCACAATACCCTATAACAAGAATCGAGCAGGTACATCATGAGTGAATTTGATGCTGACGTGGTGATCGTCGGCTCCGGTGCGCTGGGCGCCAACGCCGCTTATCAGCTGGCGAAAGCGGGCAAATCGGTGATTATGCTGGAAGCAGGGCCTTATATTCCGCGCTGGAAAGTGGTGGAAAACTACCGAAACGGTGCCAGTAAACGTAACTGGTGCACGCCTTATCCGAATCTGCCGTGGGCACCAAACTCTTATACCGAAGGGTATATCGATGCCAAAGGGGATGACGATTTCGAGTATGTCACCAGCTATTTACGCGTAGCCGGCGGCAGTACGCGCCACTGGGCATCGGCCTGCTGGCGCCTTCTGCCCAATGATTTCAAGCTGAAAAGTGTGTACGGCGTTGGCCGCGACTGGCCGTTTGAATACAGCGAGCTGGAACCCTGGTATGTCAAAGCCGAGCGTGAAGTGGGCGTGGTAGGGACCGCCGATGAAGATCAAAGTGGGCAAGGACGCGGTCACTATCCACCACGATCAGCGGAATATCCGCTGCCGCCGGAAGCCAAGCCGTATATGGTGCAGCGCATGCAGTCAAAACTGGGCCCGATGGGTTATCAGGTGATTCATGAGCCGCACGCGCGTGTGTCACGGCCTTATGATGGTCGTCCGGCTTGCGCGGGTAACAACAACTGTGAGCCGATCTGTCCGATTGGCGCGATGTATTCTGGTGATATGCATGTCGATAAAGCGGTGGCGCTGGGCGTGCAGCTGCGCACCGAGTGTGTGGCCTGGAAGCTGGAGAAAGGCGCAGGTAACAAGATCGTCGCGCTGCATTATCGTCAGCCCGATGGCAAAGACACGCGCCTCACCGCGAAAACCTTCATCATCGCTGCGCACGGGCTGGAAACGCCAAAGCTGCTGCTAATGAATGATGTGGCCAACAGTTCCGATCAGGTCGGTCGTAACCTGATGGATCACACGGGTCTAAGCCTGACTTTTCTTGCCGACGAACCGCTGTGGACCGGTCGTGGTTCGGTGCAGCACGGCACCATCGCCAATCGTCGTGATGAAGCCACACGTGCACAGCACTCGGCGATCCGCTATTCGCTGCGTAACCTGGTGCCCAATGTCGATGTCACTGTGCCGCTGCTGAAACAGGGCATGATGGGGCAAGCGCTGGATGATGCGATTCGTGACCGCGCTTCGCGCATCATGAACATCAGTACCATGAGCGAAACGCTGCCGAGTCCCACCAACCGCGTGACGCCAAATTACGATCGCAAAGATTCGATTGGCCTGCCGATGCTCAACGTCAATTACCATCTTGATGATTATGTGCGCGGTATGCGCCCGCAGGCTTACAAGGATTTTGCTAACTTCCTGCAGGCCTTTAACGGTGAAGTGATTGAAGCACCGACCGGCTGGCGTAATCAGTATCACATCATGGGCACCACCATCATGGGGGATAACCCGCGAGATTCGGTGGTCGATGCGCATTGCCGTAGCTGGGATCATCCCAATCTGTTCCTTGCCACCACTGGCGTGATGCCCACCTCTGCGACGGTGAATCCCACGCTGACCGGCATCGCTTTGGCGCTGCGTATGGCCGATACCATCGCGAGGGAGATCTGATGATGCGCAAACCTATCAGACATCTGGCTGCGGCAAGCCTGTTGCTGGCCGGTGCTGTGCAGGCACAGGATGCTTCGCCGGATCTGGTCAAGCGAGGGGAATATCTGGCCACCGCCGGTGACTGCTCAGCCTGCCATCGCGATCCACACAGTGGTAAACCCTTCTCGGGCGGTTACGCGATTCAGTCTCCCATGGGGATGATTTACGGCTCCAATATCACGCCGTCGAAAACTGCCGGGATTGGCAACTATAGCCTGGCGGATTTCACCGACGTGATGCGCAAAGGCAAAGCACCGGGTAATCATTATCTCTATCCCGCTATGCCTTACACCTCCTTCGCCGGGCTGTCAGATGAGGATATCCACGCGCTTTACTCCTATCTGATGCTGGGCGTGCCAGCCGATGATCATCCGGCCCCCGAAACCGATCTGCCATTCCCGTTCTCCTTCCGTCCGGTGATGGCGATGTGGAATCTGCTGTTCCTGGATAGCAGTGCCGTGCCGGGCAGCAATGCGGCAGCAGGCAGTGCAGAACGGGGCGAGTATTTGGTCCGTACGCTGGCGCACTGCTCCACCTGCCATACCCCACGTAACGGCATGATGGCGGAACAGGGCGATCGTTTCCTCTCCGGCGGCAAGGTTGGCAGCTGGACAGCACCGAATATCACGCCAGATACACAAGCAGGTATCGGTGACTGGAGCAAAGCGGAGATAGTCACTTATCTGCGCACTGGCGCGCTACACGGTAAAGCGATTGCCGCAGGTGAGATGGGTACAGCGGTTCAGAACTCGTTCTCGAAAATGCAGCAAAGCGATCTGGAGGCAATGGCACATTATCTGAAGCAGGTGCCTGCGATCGGCGGCGCTGATCGTAAAGCGCCTTCTGTTGCACCGCAGGCCACGCCGCTGTCAGCCATCGAAACCGGCATGAAAAATGAGATCACGGACTATGTCTCAGGCGATGCCATGAGCGGGGCACAACTGTACAACGGTGCCTGCGCCACTTGCCATGCCAGTGACGGACGCGGAACCCACGATGCTCAGCGCTTCTATCCCGCGCTAGTGGGATCTTCAGCGGTGCTGTCGGACGATCCCGCCAACCTGATCATGACCATCGCGGAAGGCGTGGATCGCCAGACCGGCAACGATCACGCCTTTATGCCGGAGTTTCGCACCCAGTTTAGTCAGGCCGAACTCACTAAAGTCGCGAACTATGTCTCCACCAACTTTGGCAACCCGCAGCATGTCATCACTCCGGCTGATGTGGAACAAACGCTGAAAGGCGAAAGCGGCAGCTGGCTGGTGCGATACGCACATGTGCTAAGCATCATCGGTGGTGGGGTTGCGCTACTGGTGGTGGTTGCGGCGTTGATCCTTGTGCTGCGCCGCCGGAAATAACTTTTATGGGCGACGTTGAGGTCGCCCGCATTCATCACGGTACGACCCTTTAAGGAGTGACTTCAATGAAAAAGGCTTTATCCCTTGCGCTATTGAGCGCCGCACTGTTCGGTTCTGCTGCCGCACAGGCCACCCTGACGCAAACCATTCTCTCGCAGGGTGATGCGCAGAAGCTGATCGCGGCCGCGCAGGAAAAAGCGCATGCGCTGAACGCCAACGTCTGCATTGCTGTGTTGGATCAGTCAGGCCAACTGCTGGCGTTTAACCGCATGGACAATGCGCCTGTCGGCTGCATCGATTCTTCGATTCTGAAAGGCCGTGCGGCGGCGTTGTATCGCACGCCAACAGACAAATACATGGATCGCGCCAACGGTAAAGAACCGGCTATTGCCACCTTGCCGGGCGTCATCCCGCTGGGCGGTGGTTCACCGGTGGTGTGGCAAAACAATACCATTGGTGCCGTGGGTGTCAGCGGCTCTGCTAACCCAAATGAAATCGCCATCGCCAAAGCCGCGAGCGAAAGCTTTAAATAACGGTGCTTGTCGTTACCTGGATGTTCATGACGTAAAGGTGCTTCCTGATGCACCGGCGGGCGGCCTGAGGGCCGCCCGTGCCACACAACCCACGGCGAATCAGCCTCTCATTACGCTCTGCTCCGACCTGCTCACCCATCAAGTTCCTGCGCCGCGCGCCGATAGTCTCTACAGAGGGATGTAGGTGCACAGGGAGTGGTTCATTTTTAACCGAAAAAGTGTCAACTCCAGGAGCGCCATAATGGCCAAACTTGCATCATCAAAGAAAACAATGAGCACCCGCACGCAGATGCTGCTGACGGGCGCCTTAACCATCACCCTCGGTTTTGCCGTGACCATCGGCGTCTTGAGCTGGCAGTCCAGCAACGAGCAGAAGTCATTGGCTGAAAACTACCTGCAGCAAATTGCCCATACCCAGGCGCTGCAAATCCAGCAGGAACTCAGCTATGCACGAGACGTGGCACATAACCTCGGGCACAGCCTGATTGCGCTGCCAGCGGCAGGGATCCAGGATCGTAAGGTTGCCGATAAAGTCATGGAGTCGGCACTGCGCGATAATCCTGACTACCTGTCGATTTCAGTGATCTTTGAAGAAAACGCCTTCGATGGCCGCGACGCCGAGTTCGCTACCCAGCCGGGTGCTGCGCCGAAGGGCCGTTATGCCTTCTTCGTTGATCGCGATCAGTCAGGCAATTTCAAGATGCACCCACTGACGTCGATCTTTACACCGGGCCAGGGTGACTACTATCTGCTACCACAGAAAAGTCAAAAAGACACCCTGATTGAACCCTACAGCTATGCCTATAACGGTGTTCCAACACTGCTGACGTCCGTGGCGGCGCCGATTCTCAGCCAGGGGAAATTGTGGGGTGTTGTGACTTCAGATATTTCGCTGGCCTCGTTGCAGGAAAGGGTGAATAAAATCAAACCCTGGGAAGGCGTGGGCTACGCCATGCTGCTATCCAGCGCGGGCAATGTGGTGTCTTACCCGGATAAAAACCAAACCAGCAAAGCGTGGAAAGGCGATACCCATCACTACAGTTCAGACGTCATGGAACAACATGACGCGTTACTGGGTGAAGATGCATTGGTCACCTGGCAGCCGGTGGTGATCGGCAATAGCGATCAGAAATGGTATCTCGGGGTGGTCGCGCCGGTCAGCAAAGTGATGGCGGCGGCGCATCATCAACTGGTCAACGCCGTGATCCTGATGGTCATCAGTATTCTGGTGGTCTGCGCACTGCTGGGCCTGTTATTCAGCCGTAAAGTACTGAAGCCGATTGGTGGCGAACCGCTTGAAGCCGCGACCATTGCGCTGGCGGTGGCGGATGGCAAACTGGATAACGTCATCACGTTGAAAGGGCGTGATAACAGCAGCCTGTTCTATGCGCTGCATACCATGCAAAACCAACTGCGTGAGATTGTCGGCCAGATCCAGGATGCCAGTTCCTCTGTTCGTCAGGGCGCAGGCGAAATTGCCAGCGGCAACCTGAATCTGGCTTCACGCACGGAAGAACAGGCGGCGGCACTGGAACAAACGGCCGCCAGTATGGAGCAGATCACCGCCACGGTGAAACACAACGCCACCAATGCGCATCAGGCAACGGCGTTGACGGAAAACGCCACGCAGATCGCCAGCCGGGGTGAATCGCTGGTGGGTGAAGTGGTACAAACCATGGCGCAGATCGACGATAGCGCGAAGAAGATCGGCGATATCACCGCCATCATCAACAGCATCGCTTTCCAGACCAACATCCTTGCGCTGAATGCGGCGGTGGAAGCGGCGCGTGCCGGTGAGCAGGGGCGTGGTTTTGCTGTGGTGGCTTCTGAAGTGCGTAATCTGGCGCAGCGCAGTGCCAACGCGGTGAAAGAGATTGCGGCGCTGATAGAAGAGTCGAGCCAGCGAGTTGGCAGCGGTGTGCAACTGGTGCAGGACGCCGGTAAGACCATGCAGGAGATGACCCAGGCAGTGAACTCAGTGCGCACTATCATCGGTGAGATTGTGGTGGCATCCGATGAACAGGCGCGCGGTATCAGCCAGGTCACCATCGCGGTGAATGAAATGGACGGCACCACGCAGCAAAACGCCGCGCTGGTGCAACAGATGTCTGCCGCCGCCAGTTCGCTGGAAGACCAGGCGGCACAACTGGCGCAAACGGTGGGACGTTTTCAGTTGAGTTGAGATAGTCGTCTGAGTTGAAGAGCTTGTCACAACAGGCCGCGCCTTATAACGTAAGGTGCGGCCTTGTGCTATTGGGGCAAGGCCGGCAATATCTTCCACACATCGGGAACCACCATGAATCGTCAGCAACTGTTCGACCACATCAGCCAAACGTACCAGATAGAACCTGACTATCCGTGGAAAAAACACAGTGAATACGCGGTCCTGCGGCACCCACGCCACCGTAAATGGTTTGCACTGGTGTTTCCGCTTGAGAGCCATAAACTCGGTTTGGCCGACGGTCCGATGGTTCAGGTGATGAATATCAAAACACGTCCTGAACTTACCGGTTCCCTGCGCCAGCAGCACGGCGTCTATCCGGCCTATCACATGAACAAAGAGCACTGGATCAGCCTGACGCTGGAAAACGGCTTACCGGATAGCGAGATTATTGCACTGCTGGACGACAGCTTTAGCTTAACGTTTTAGGTTTTCGCGCGAGGATGACATCGAGCGGTGACATCGGAAACGGTTGCATCCGCTGGACGCGCTCAATATCAAATCCTGCCTGCTGTAATTCCTCGCACAATACCCCTTCATTTGTGACGTTGTAACCTCTCATCATTAATGGGGTAAAGAATGGCAGCACTTGCCGTGCTTCCTCTGGATTCACTGGGATTTCTGAATGGGCGCTGATCAGCAATCCGCCTGGCTTTAAACGCGTGAACCACTCGCGCAGCATCGCCTGTCTGTCCGCCATAAAATAGAGAAACGATGAACTCCAGATGATGTCCACCTGACGCTCTTTCGGAAACGTCGCCAGAGCGCAACAGCGATCGCTTAGGCTGGCTTTTTCGATATTGCGCTGCGCGATGGTGGCAGTTTGGGGCAGGTCAAACACGATCACCGAAAGCTGTGAAAAGCGTTGGGCTAACGCAATGCTGATTAGACCCGGTCCGCCGCCCATATCCAGCAATAGCGCCGGACGCTGAAAATCAGCCAGGGTATCCGCAACCGCACAAGCGGTCTCTGCACTGAGGGCACGTTGCTCCTGGGCAATTTGATGCAAGGCGGCATCCGCCCACGCGGTATCGATTTGCAAGGGATCCTGCCAGCCGGGTTCCGCCTGGGTCAGCAGTTGTGGCAAACGTTGAGCAAACTGCTGTAACACCTGATGACGATAGCGCCAGGCGTCACCAATATAGCGGCGACTGTCATGACACAGCCAGGCATGCACATTCGGCGCCAGTACAAAGCAGTCAGCTTCATGCGACAGTAATTCCGTACTCCATAACAGACGTAACAGATGATAAGCCTGCTGTGGTTGCCAGTCGTAGTGTTGAGCGACTTGCGCAGCCGTGGCAGGTAACGCCAGAAAATCAAACAAGCGATGTTCAAATGCTATTGCCACAGCGCCGTTGAGGGCATGCTGAGCCAGCAGTTGATCGAGGGTAGTTAGCGGGGAACGCATGGCAATCTCCTGAGCGGGTAACGTGAACATCAGACTAGCCTTTCGCGTAAATGCAATTTATTCTCATTTGTCTGCAAGACGGTGATTTAACTCTGCGGGAGGAGAAAGGATGCAGAAACCCGGCGAGATGCATGTGCGCCAGCATCAACTGTCACAGGATATGCGCATGGTGCAGTCTGATTACTGGCCCGTTGAGGCGCTCTGTGAGTCTTCACGACCCACTCACACGCAACCACAGCTGGTGCTGACCTTTGGCCTGCGAGGAGAATCCCGTTTTCGGGAAACCAGCGGACGTGAAATAGCCTTCAGCGCCGGGCATTTGACCGTCACCAGTTTTCAGGCCAGCCAGGGCGAGCGCTTGTATCGCGCAGGTGAGCGGGTGCAGCAGTTGCGCCTGATCCTCAGTGCCGCGAATGTGCGCCACTATTTTGGTGAAATAGCGGCAGCAGGATTGCTACAGCCACAGCTCAAACGCCATCTGTTTTGCCGATTCGGTCATGCTACCGCTGCACAACTCAATCAAGCGCATCACGATCCGTTGCGACTGGAAATTCAGGCGCTCAGCCTGCTGGCATTGCATCGTCACCAGCTTCAACCCACGGAAACGCTTCACAAGTTGCATCCACAGATGATTGAACGGCTGGAACAGGCACGCGACTGGATGCGCAATCATTTGGCTGATGCTTTCTCGCTGAGTGCGCTGGCGCTGGCGGCAGGGTTAAGTGACTACCAGTTGAAAAAAGGGTTTCAGCAGCATTTTCACTGCACGCCGGGCGCGATGTTGTTGCAGATGCGCATGGAGCACGCTCATCGCTTGCTGGAAAAGGGATTTCAGGTGGCTCAGGCGGCATGGCAGGTAGGTTATCAACATCCGCGCAATTTCAGCGTCGCGTTTCAGCGCTTTTTTGGACGCCCGGCCAGTGCCATAACCGGGCGCAAAAGAGAGGACTAACGCGAGCGGCGCGAGGGCATCATGCGCAGTAATGTGTTGTCTTTGAACAGATAGTGATGGGCGAGTGCCGCCACCGCATGAATGCCAATCAGCCAGTAACCGTAAGGCGCGAGCGTTTCATGCCAGTCCGCAATGCTGTCAGCAAAGTCAGGATCGGGGTCGCCGCTCACCGGCATAGGAATCCCGAAAATCCACCAGGTGCGGCCCATATAAAAGCGCGACAAAATGCCGAGTGTCGGCAACACAATAAAGAACAGGTAGATCGCCAGATGCATCAGGTGCGCCAGGCCAGTCTGCCAGTGGGGTGGTTTCGGTACAATCGCTGGGCTGCGATGGCGAAAACGCAGAATGATACGAGAGAGCATCAGCACCAGCACACAACTCCCTGCGCTGAAATGGCCAATGATCATAGCAAAGCCCTGCCAGGATCCCCGCGTCGCCAACCCGCGAAATTCCATGGTGCAATAGGCTGTGACGACCAGTAAGAAGGTCAGCCAGTGAAGAAAAATCTGCGAGGGGGCGTATTTGGTGCTCATCATTTATTCCATCAGAAGGCAAAGCAGAAGCGCTAACATAGCGGAAAGCGCACTGAATTAATTCATATTTTGACACATCCACGGACGAAATACTTACCGCTGGGCTTCTGATGTCTGCATTAGCTGGCTGAGTAACGTCTGCAGTTGCTGTTGTTGATCAAGACTCAACGCCGCCAGCAGATCACGTTGGGTCGCAGTATGAACCAGCAGGGCTTGCTCAATCTTTTCACGACCGGCATCGGTTAAGGCAACCAGCATGCTGCGTTTATCATCAGGATCGGCCACGCGCTCAATGGATCCCACCTCTTCAAGGCGATTAAGCCGATTGGTCATCGCGCCGGAAGTGATTAACAGCGATTTGTAGAGTTGGGTGGGTGAGAGGCAATAAGGTGCACCCGCACGGCGCAACGTGGCGAGCACATCAAATTCTCCCTCGCGAAAGTGAAAGGGAGCCAGTGCCTCAGCGCGCCGGGTGGCGAGGTGTTTCATGATGCGCAGCATGCGGCCAAATATCGCCATTGAGGAGGCATCCAACTCCGGCATCGCATTGGCCCACTGCTCAATAACAAAATCAACGTGGTCGGTCATTTTTCCCCTCGAATGTGGTGCTTTGTGCGCACCCCTCTATCGAAATGCCGCAAAGTATCTTAACGTTAAGATACTTTTGACGCACATGGAGATGCAACATGACTCGTACCTTACCTGCTTTAGGCATGTTTGCCTTACTGGTTTTCATCATCGCCCTGAATTTACGACCGATTATGGCGGCCATTGGACCGCTGTTTCCGCTACTGCAACGCGAATCACACCTCAACGCTACCCAACTCAGTTTGCTCACCACCTTGCCGGTGGTGATGATGGGCGTGTCAGCCCTGGCGGGGCCATGGTTGCTTGGTTTTATCGGAGAGGTTCGCGGGATCGCCGCAGGTTTGATTCTGCTGGCATTGGCTTGCCTGCTTCGCGGTGCTGTTCCTGATGTCGAGGTGCTACTTGCCAGTGCGCTGGTGGCGGGCACAGGGATTGGGTTAATTCAGGCATTGATGCCGGCGCTGATTAAACGGCACTTTGCTGCGCAGGCCGGCACGTTAATGGCACTGTTTACCACCGGGATCATGGCGGGTGCAGCGTTAGCGGCTGCAACGGCCGCCCCGTTGGCGGATGCGCAGGGGCTGGGCATGGCACTGGCACTGCCGGTTGTCCCCGCGATCGTTGCGGTACTGCTGTGGTTAATCACGTTGCGCCGCAGCGTTCCTGCTGCGAAGGATCAGCGTGCCAAACCCGTACGAACTCACCGTAATGGGTTGCTCATGGTGTTCTTCGGGATTGGCACGGGGGCTTACACGCTGGTATTGGCGTGGCTGCCACCGTTTTACATGCAGCATGGTTGGACGCCGCAGCACAGCGGCTATGTGCTCGGTGCGCTGACGTTAACCGAGGTGGTGGCAGGCTTTATTGTGTCTGGCTTGATCCATCGCTTCCACGATCGTCGGCCTCCACTGCTGCTGGTGCTGACCCTCCTGCTGCTGGGATTAATCAGCCTGCTGTGGCTGGGCGGCGCGCTGGCGTGGTTGCCCACCATGCTACTCGGATTGGGGATTGGTGCGTTGTTCCCGCTTTCATTGATCGTGACGCTTGATCATGCGCACTCCCCGGAAGAGGCGGCGGGCTTGTTATCCTTTGTGCAAGGCGGCGGTTATTTGCTGGCAGCGTTGATGCCACTGATTGCGGGCATCGTTCGCGATCGCGCCGACTCACTTAACAGCGCATGGGCCATCATGAGCGTTGGGGTCGTGGTATTGATGATGATGGCAGTACGTTTCAAACCTCAGCGATAACTCTGCCCATGGCTTGCAGAAGGTTTAAGGCAACGCTTACCATTGCGGGCGATTAACATAACCAGGAGTTTTTATGTCACCACAAGTCGGTATAGGCGTATTGATTTTCCGTGAAGGAAAACTGCTGCTGGGCCGCCGCAAGGGCAGCCACGGTGCAGGGGACTGGTCGGCACCTGGCGGACACCTGGAATTTGGCGAATCGCCGGATGATTGCGCACGACGTGAAGTGCTTGAAGAAACGGGATTAACTCTGACTGAATTGCAAAACGGCGCGTTCACCAGTGATGTGTTCCCTGAGGCTAACAAACACTACATCACCTTGCTGCTGGTGGCACATCATCCTCAGGGTGAACCGCAGTTGATGGAACCGGAGAAGTGTGAAGGCTGGCAGTGGTTTGCACCTGAAGCGCTCCCGCAGCCGCTGTTCGCGCCGCTGCGCACCTGGATTGCTCGCGATGGCGTCGCCGCATTGCAACAGCTTGCACAGGTTACAGTGCGATAATCGCCTCAATCTCGACTTTCAGATCCGGTGAGAACAGCTGGCTAATTTGCACCAGCGAACTGGCGGGAAGATGATGGCCATAATGCTTAAAGAGCACGGCCCGCAGATCATTAATTTGGGCAAAGGAGGTGATGAAAATGGTCACTTTAATCAGATTGCTCAGCGAGGTATTTTCGGAAGCCGCAATCAGGTGCAGCTGCTGAAAGATAGCCTCAGCCTGTGAGGCAATATCACCTTGCTGCGCGGGCGTGGCGAAAGCCGTTAAGCCTGAAACATATAAAGTGTCGCCATGCTTTACTGCGTGCACATAAGGCGCTTTCACTTCCCCCAGTTCCGGGTAATTTTTGCGTATCAACATCGATTGCTCCTTATTCCAGTTTCAGCACCATCACCGTGACGTCCTCATCGGCAATGTTTCGCTGGTCCACATCCTGCCAGCCAAAGCGGCGATACAAGGCTTGTTGGTCGGGCGTATACAGCCAAAGTGCAGGGATCGATTTTGCTCGCGCTTCGGCAATCAGCTGGGTCACTAATGCACTGGCCAACCCTTTACCGCGATGCTCGCGAGCGGTGATCACTTCACCCAGCCAAAATTCACGCTCAGGGATGTCACTCAATTCGTAATGGATGATGCTGGCGGTGGCCATCAATTCGCCTTCGTGCGTGGCGGCAAACAGCGTCATCGTTTGGGCATCAGCGGCATTGCGTGATTCGAGGCGCTGGCGAATCACTTGCTCATCACGCCAGTTAGGCAATTCGCTCCATTCATGATGCAACATGCGGGTCACTTGATCATAAAAAGTTGGCATCTGGGCCAGACAATGAATCTGCATCGAACATTCTTCAGGGCTAACAGGTGAGTCAAACACCATAACCGCTAACTCTGGAATGAACCAGGCTATTTGCTGCATGCTCGCCAGTTAAGAGCCGTTTTGTAAATGCTGCCACTGTTAAAAGTGGCAATTATTTTCGTGTGGGTGAGAATGCCGGAGTGCGGGCCAGAGCCCCTCTGAACCGCACCAGACTGCGTTATCACCCGCCGCTTAACTGACAAGCCGTAAGCTATTAACCAGGTTTTATGCTCAAACGCTCTCGTGGGCCAATGCCACCGCATCTTCCCCGGCGGGAATGCGCATCGGTGCGTTGGGATCTGTGGCTGCTTGCCATATCGCGGCGGCGACATCGTCGGCTTTGGTGGTAGGCTGCGGTTGGTGCATGCTCGCCATAATGCCATCCAGCATCGGCTGATAGGCGTCGAGGAAGGTTTGCTCCATGCGCGGCATGGCGTTCTTGCCGAAATCGGTGGTGGGCGCCAGGCCTGGCAACACCAGCCGCACATTAACATTAAACGGCTGCAACTCTAGCGCCAGTGATTCCGTAAACGCGTTGACGGCGGCTTTACTGCCCGTATACACCGCCAGCAGCGGCAGGGATTTCAGCGTCACGGTGGACGTCACGTTGATCACCGTACCGCTGCGTTTGGCGCGGAACTGAGGCAGCACCGCCTGCGTCATGGCGATAGTGCCCAGCGTGTTAGTCTCAAACACTTCGCGTACGGTGGACATCGGCGTGCCTTCCAGTGAGGTCAGCACACCAATCCCGGCGTTGTTCACCAGCACGTCGATTTCGCCTGCGTCCGCGATTGCCCGATTGATACTGTCTGCATTAGAAACGTCCAGCGGCAATAAACGTAAATTTTCCGAAGCCGGGAATAGCGCCGGGCGAGGATGACGCATAGTGGCAATCACCTTCCAGCCGCGTTCCAGGAAATAGAGCGCGGTGGCGTTTCCGAAGCCAGAAGAACAGCCGGTGATGAGGATCGTTTTCATTTTTCACTCCTGCATTGCATTGGGTAGAGGCTCACTATAGAGTCAGCGAGATGGACTCACTACAATGCAAAGTCCACATTTCATTCTCAGGAGTCCATAATGATCGATCCCCTTGCTGAGATAGTGTCACTACTGCAACCTCAGGCGGCCTTTTCCAAACGTGCACGCGCCAATGGCCGCTGGCGCGTAAATCGCAGTGAAACCGGACAGCCATTTTACTGCCTGGTGTTGGCTGGGCGCAGTCAGTTGAAGATGAAAGGGCATGAACCGATCCCGCTTGAGCAGGGCGATTTTGTCCTGATCCCGGCAGCGTGGGAATTCTGTATGAGCAGTGCCGAGCCACCCGAAGACGATGCACCTGAAACATTGCCGGAAATGCTCAGCCCCGGTGAATTCTGGATCGGCAATCAACAACAGCCTGCCGAAGTTCAAACGCTGATTGGTTATTGCCAGTTTGGTGCGCCAGATGCGGGATTAATCGTCTCGCTGTTACCCCAATTTATTCATATTCGCGGTGAGTCACGGTTGACCACGCTGGTACAACTGGTGATGGATGAGTGTCGTGCGCAGCGTCCTGCTCGCCATGTGGTACTGGAACGTTTGCTGGAATTGCTGCTGATCGAGGCGCTGCGTTCAATGCCAATCTGTAATGCTTGCCCTGGCGTGATGAGCGGTTTAGCCGACGAACGTCTGGCAGCCGCCATCCGCGATATTCACGCCAACCCGGCGCATCCCTGGACTGTGGCGCAATTAGCCAAAGTTTCCGCGTTATCCCGTTCGGCGTTCTTTGTGCGTTTCCGCGCAGCAGTGGGTGTAGCGCCGATGGTCTATCTGCTCACCTGGCGCATGGCTTTGGCCAAAAATTTACTGCGCGGCAAAAATATGGCGGTAGCGGATGTCGCAGAACGCGTCGGCTATCGTTCCGCCAGTGCGTTTAGTGTGGCCTTCACCCGTTATGTGGGGCAACCGCCCGCATGGTTTGCCGCTGAACGGGACATCTAGCGGAACAGTTTAAGATTGCCCGTCAAACCAGTAATTTTCTTTTTGGGGCCAATCAGACCAATCGCAACCAGCTCAATATGGTCACTGTGGGCGCTGGCAATTCGCTCGCCATACTCCTCGTAGGTTTTACAAGACTGCGCCAGCGCACTAAACGGCATGGCGAAGATCTCTGGGTCCGCGTTGCTTGCCTTTTGCAGTTCACGCAGATAGTCACCTTCCGCCAGCAGCACGGGCAGGGGAGCATAAATCACACCGGGATAGTTGAATCCATCTTCACTCTGCAAATCCGGGCCGACGATATGATCAACCAACTTGCCAAAACTGATACCGATGACGCTGGCTGCATTCAGCGCCAGCCCGGTCGGTAACTGGTTGTCGATGATGAGGGTGCAGCGATGTTGGTGAGGATCGAATTGCATGGGTAACTCCGTAAGCGACTGAGATTAAGCGCCATGGTGGCTGAGGTAAAAATTATGCGGCAGGCAGTAAGAAAAGTGCTTGCGGAGTTCATGGAAAAAAGCATGAATTAAGGATGAATATTCCTGTTTAACGCTATCAATGGAAAGGATTAACCTAAAATGAGTTTAAGCAAGACAGACATCCAAATATTGGAACATTTGCAGCAGGATGCGCGCGTGACGAATCAGGATCTTGCTGATGCGATTGGGTTGTCGGCATCGCCCACCTGGCGCAAGGTGCGCAAGCTGGAAGAAGATGGGGTGATTCAGGGCTATCGCGCCGTGCTTAACCGGCGCAAGATTGGCCTGAATGTGATGGTGTTCGTGCGTGTCAGCATCGACAGTCATAGCGAAGCCGAAGCACGTAAATTTGAAGCAGAAGTGACCGCGCTGGAAAATGTGGTCTCCTGCTGCAGTATTGGCGGCGATGCAGACTTCTTATTGCAGGTGGTATCGGCAGATATGGATGCCTATGCCGACTTTGCGATGTCGGTTATTCGGCGATTGCCGGGAATTAAAGAGATGCAGAGTATGTTTGTGCTGAAGGAAGTGAAAGGGATGACGGGGTTGCCCTTGAAATGAACCTTAACCTCTAAAGGTTTTACGTTAAATTTCAGACAGGTTAGCCTTACTAACTAAAAAATATACTGTATGTAATGCCAGTTTTATTGCGTTCAAAACGAAAATAAATTAGCATAAATTCCGTTTAACGCAACTAAGGTGGCTAAATGGAAAGCGCGCAGATTTTCAGTAGTATCAACAAATTGCTGACAACACACTTCAATCGAGAGTTTTGGTTAAGCTTAGAAGATGAACTCACTACAAGTTATGCGAATGCAAACGCATCGATTGACAGTCCTCTTGCAAAATTAGAGCAGCCGCAAAAAAAGCGATTACTACCGCAAACGCGGCATTATTATCTAAATTCTGCGTTTTACCGAGCGGCTAAAAGTTGCGGGTTATCCTGCGATGACGCGTTTACTGAACCTAGAGGTGAAAACTATTACATCGTTCAATCTGGTCAGATAAAAGTCAGCCGTATTGGCTTAAGATACGATGAACACCTCATCAGAAAAGCGAATCACAGATTGTTGATCGCCGAACTCAATAGCAAATACGAAGGATTTACTCCCGATTTCTTTCAGGAACAGACGCAACAATCGTTCCCTGATGGTACTCTCGGGGTGCTCATCGTTAATGTAAACCCTCCATTTTCTCGCCCTCAGGAAGAGATGCTCGATTTACGTGTAACCGTCCCTTTTACCAATCTGAAGAACTATCATTACAACCAATCGATACGCAATGTCTTAGCGTTATACAATCAAACCGAATTCGCGCCAGAGGTGCCGGATTTAGCTATTCCACAATTAAAGAAGCGCTTGAAACAACAAGAAGGTTAGTGTGGTGAACAAATGAGAGTGGGTATTGCGGGCTTTGAACCAAACCGATTGACGCAGATGCGTGAAGCGAGAGGTTTGTCAAAAATTAATCTCGGGCGTTTGGTTGAGCGATCCCCCTCGACAATTACTAAGTGGGAGCAGGGCTTTCATTCGCCGGATGCAGAAGCCCTGTTGACGCTCTCTAACGTGTTGGAATGCCCAATGACCTGGTTTACCAAGCCGATGTCGCGTCACGAAAACAATCCAGTGTTTTTCCGCACGCTGGCAACAACAGCCAAAGATTTGTGCGCCGCGTCTGACCGTTACATGGAGTGGTTACAGGAAATCACATTGCATTTGCAGCACGATCTCGATTTTCCTTCAGTGAATATTCCCTACCTGGACGTCATCGATCATCGCCAGATTGACGATCAAATGATTGAAATTATGGCGAGTCGATGCCGGAAATTATGGGGGTTGGGCTTAGCCCCTCTTAGCGATTTGTTGCTGGTCATTGAAAACGCCGGCATTATTTGTTCGCGCTTTGAGCAAGGCAGCGTTGTCATGGATGGCTATTCACAATGGAACGAGCGTGAACAGCGTCCTTACATCATCCTCGCAGCCGATAAGAATAATTTTTATCGCAGCCGTTTCGATGCCGCCCATGAGCTTGGGCACCTGGTATTGCACCGTTTCATTCGGCGTTTGGATTCGGTGAATTTCAAGCCAATTGAAGCCCAGGCACATAAATTTGCAGCCAGCTTTATGTTGCCAGAAGAAGCCTTTGCCGTAGAATTACCGCCCAATCCCACTTTAGAAAATTTTGTCGCGTTAAAGCAGCGATGGGGGATGTCAGCCCAGGCAATGATGGTTCGTGCAAAAGAATTGCAATTGATTACGGATGTTGAGTATCAACGACTCTATAAGCAGATGTCGGCGCGGGGTTGGCGTAAAGGGGAGCCCCTTGACGATCAGCGTGAACCGGAATCGGTGAGATTGTTGCCGCGCAGCTTACAACTGCTGCTGGACGAGGGAATATATTCTAAGCAGAGTTTTGTTTCTTCATTAAACATGGCTCAGAAAGATATCGAGAAGCTATTATCTTTGCCAAAAAATGCGTTGTCCGACACGGCCATATTGAAGCTAACGCCTAAATTGAAAGTGAAAAGCGACAGCCTTAGCAGCGATCAACCGGTGGATAACGTGATAAGTATCTTTGATCATAAATCCCCGAGTTAAAGTTGAGTCCACCTTTATCTTCATCTCAATACTCAAACGGCAAGACCCATTTAACAAGTCCACAACTAAAGGCGCGCCGTAAAAGGGTGCGCCTTTTCAATGTCGGGGATGATTACGCCTCTAGCCCCGCATTATGCATGCCACGGCGCAGTGTGAAGTTCACGCCCATCGTCAGAAACGGATCTGGCGGATTCCACTCAGGCTTCGGCAATGACAGCAGGTCATCAATCGTATCGTTGCGTTTCCCCGCCAGCCAGCGCCTGGAATAACTCTTGCATCTTCACTAGCGATCAATGCCGTGACTTGCTGGAGAAGGCTGTGAATCTGAATACCTACAAATATTTCAATGAAGTCGCTGCGACTGGATCGATACGCCGCGCCGCAGATCGCTTGCACGTAGCGCCATCCGCGATCAGTCGGCAGATTGCTCTGCTGGAGCACACGCTCGGCGTGATGTTGCTGGAACGCACCAATACGGGGATTCGTTTAACGCCAGCGGGCACATTGCTTGAGGGTTTCACACGCAAGATGTGTCGCGATCTCGATCGTATTCATGAGTCGATAAAAAATTTAAAAGGCTTGCGTGAAGGTGAAGTGAAAATATGGGTCATTGAAGCGGTGGTGCAGGCCATTCTGCCGCGCATTATGACGGACTTTAATGAAAACTATCCGGCAATACAGTTTTCCATTAACAGCGAATCATCCGATCGCACTATTGAAGCGATAATTCGGGACGAAATTGATATCGGTATTGTGTTTAATATGGGCGACCGCCCAGGAATAGAAGTGATTAAACGCTGTGCTGCACCCATTCAGTGCCTGGTTTCACCCGGTCATCCACTGGCACAACATCAATCTTTGAGCCTCGAGGATATTTGTTTTTATCCGATTGCATTGCCGGTTTCCAGTTTTGGTATGCGGCAAACCTTCGATAAAGTGACGCGCAGCCTGCATCTGCATCCGCACTCCATCGTGAATACCAATAACCTCGAACTCACCAAAGCCATGGCGATTGCCGGGCGCACTCTGACCATCGGTCCAAAGCAGATCGCCGTCCGCGAAATCGAACAAAATATGTTGCGCGCTATTCCCATCGATAATGAGGCGATGGAATCAGCCAACATTGAAATATGTGTCCACCGCGACCGCACACTCTCTTTTGCGGCTCATCAATTTCTAAAACATGTGTGCCGGGAATTTAATTAATCACGCTTTCTTCTGTGATTTTCGCCGTTTTCGTCATAACCATCTCTTATCCATAAATCAAAAAATGAGGAAATTGACCGGGTTAATGAGTTGGTTTTTTGTGTTCTAAAAGTGGCAACACGGCGTGCTGCATTCGGTATTACTGATAGCCCGAAATAGCGTGGTATTTATTTTCCATCGCAGAGTTTACACATCAGAAGTGAATGCTTGTCGCCAACCAGGGGAAAAACATGCCGGACATCATGACTAACGGAATTCGAACGCACTACAACATCGAGGGAACAGGTCCGGCGCTTATTTTTGTGTCAGGACTCGGCGGCACGGCCGCGTACTGGCAGCCGCAACTGGCGGCTTTTGCGCAGCACTACACCGTGGTGACTTACGATCAACGCGGTGCAGGCAGCTCAGATCATCCCGCTGGGCCCTACAGTATCGAGACGTTGGTCGAGGATTTGTTGGCGCTGATTGCTGCACTGAAACTGGAGAGACCTGCGTTGATTGGTCATTCAACCGGTGGGGCGATTGGCCAACTGCTGGCCGCGCGTCAGCCTGGCTTGCTCTCCGGCATGGTGCAATATGCCAGTTGGGCAAAATCAGATAAACATTTTAACTGGTGCTTCCGTATGCGCCGTGCGTTGCTGCTCGGCAGCACCATGGAAGAGTATGTGCACGGTAGCGCGCTGTTCCTGTATCCGCCTGAGCATATCAAAACCCATGCGGAGACCCTGTCGCCGGGGCTGCTGGCCTCAGCAACCCGTTTTCCCGCGCGTGATGTGGTGCTCAGCCGTATTGACGCCATTATGGCGCATGACGCCACCGCGCACCTGGCAGCCATTCAAACGCCAACGCTGGTGTTGTGTGCAGAGGATGACATTCTCACGCCGCCTTATCAGTCTCGCTTTCTGGCGCAACACATCCCCGGCGCAGAACTGAAAATTGTGCCGCAGGGTGGTCACAGCTTCTCCGAAAGCGAAACGTCATTATTCAACCAAATTACGCTCGAGTTTCTCGCGGGCATTCACGCGTCAGCGTAATGAATGAAGGAGTGTCACATGAGCCATTCTGATCAACGCAATGTGGAGTTCGGTGTCTTTCTGCCGGTAGGTAACGGCGGTTGGATCACCTCAACAACCAGCCCGCAGTTGCCTGCCACTTACGACTACAACAAACAAGTGACGATTCTGGCGGAGCAGTTGGGGTTTGATTTTGCCCTGTCGATGGCGAAGTGGCGCGGTTACGGCGGTCCTTCGCAACACTGGGACGTCACGCTGGAAAGTTTAACCACCATGGCGGGCCTGGCCGAAGCCACCAGCCGGATTGGTGTTTGGGGCACGGTGCACACCATAGTGTTTCACCCTGCGGTGGTCGCCAAAATGAGCGCCGTGTTGGATCAAATCTCCAAAGGACGTTTTGGCCTCAACATCGTATCTGGCTCGAATCCTACCGATCAGGGGCAGATGGGTTTGTGGATGGATCTCGACCATGCCGAGCGCTATGAGTTGGCCGCTGAGTGGTTGACGGTGCTGAAGCGTTTGTGGACGGAGGATCGTGTTGATCATCAGGGCAAGCATTATCAATTGACCGACTGCATGTCGAATCCTAAACCGGTTTCGCCGCCGCCGATCATCTGCGCAGGCGCGTCGGATCGCGGTTTCCTGTTCACCATGGAGCACTGCACCGGCAGTTTCATGCTGGGTTCTGACCACGATGACTTCATCAAAACCGGGCTGCGTGCCAAAGAACTGGCCTTGCAGCAAGGCAAGCCGGATTTCAAAACCTACGGCTTGTTCACCATCGTCCCGGGCGCCACCGATGCAGAAGCGCGTGAACGTGTGGCGCTGTATGACGCCGGTGTCGACACCATCGCGCTCGATAACCAAACGCGTGAATACTCCGGTGACAAGAGCTTTAAACAGAACACCATGGCGCAGCGCTTTGTTTCACAGGGGGAACAGCGTAACTCCATGACACGTGCCGCGCTGGTGGGTTCAGCGGAAACCATCGGCAACAAGCTGGCGGCGATTGTGAAGGGTGCGCAACTGGATGGTGTGACGGTAATCGTGCCGGACTTTATCGATGACCTGCGCATTGTCGGCACCGACGTACTGGAAGTGCTGGAGCACCACGGCGTGAATACCCATGCCCGTGCCTATCAAAAATCCATGACCGCTTCGTAGGGGAATTCCCCTGCCAAAACGTAAATCACTTTACCGGGAGTCAAATGATGAGAATAAAGATGATGATGGCTGTTGCTGTGGCTGCGGTATTGGCGAGCAGTGCACTTCAGGCGGATGAGAGCAAACCGCGTGTGGCGGCGTTATTTACACAAACCGTCACGCAGGGCTCGTGGGATATGGCCGGGTATGCCGCGTTTAAGTCGATGGCGACGAAAGAGGGATTTGCGCCTAGCTATCTTGAGCACACCACCTATGAAGCCGCACCGTCAGTGTTACGTCAGCTGGCCTCGGATGGCGTGAAGTTAATTATCGCGCACTCTTCCGGTTATTCTGCGGCCATCAAAGAAGTTGCCCCTTCGTTCCCAAACACGCAGTTCGTGTTGTATTCCTATGAAGGTTCCACCTCCAACTTGCCAAACTACTCGGCGTGGTCCGTGGATTGGGATGAGTATGGCTTTGTGCTGGGCGCGTTAGCTGCCAGTGCCAGCAAAAACGGGCACATCGCGGTAATCAGCGGTGAACCGATTCCGTCCGCTGAACGCACCGTGCAGTTCATCAAGAAAGGCGCTGCTTACGTGAACCCCAAAGTGCAGGTGAATTCTGCTTATGTCGGTTCGTTTACCGATGTCGCGCGTGCCAAAGAGATTGCCACTGGCGCCA
The DNA here is from genome assembly GCF_000963995.1 of Pantoea sp. SM3. NCBI lineage: Bacteria > Pseudomonadati > Pseudomonadota > Gammaproteobacteria > Enterobacterales > Erwiniaceae > Pantoea > Pantoea sp. SM3. Next base: position 49,377 of record NZ_JZRD01000019.1, on the reverse strand, counting down.
TCGCACGCGGCGCTGACTTTGTCATTCCTTCTGCAGATACCGCTGACGCGGGCATCCAGCAGGCGGCAGATGAGGAGGGCGTGTTGACCATCGGTTCCTACACCGATCAATCCAAATCCTTCCCGAACTCCATCATGACCTCAACGGTGATGAACTTTGATAAATCCTACGCGGATATCGGCAAGCATTATGCCGATCACCAATTAGGCAACCGCATCATCACCGAGAACCTCTCCACCAATGGCTGGACGTTATCGACGCCCTTTGCGCACGTCGACAAATCCGTGCAGGACAAAGTATTCCAGGTCATCGCCGATCTGAAGTCCGGCAAAGTGAAGATTGAGGAGTAAGGCATGAGCAGCCCGCTAATCGAACTCGATCATGTTTCGAAGCGCTATCCCAACGGCTTCGTGGCGCTGGAAAACGTGTCACTGTCGCTGTTTCCTGGTGAGATCCATGCGCTGTTGGGGGAGAACGGAGCGGGCAAATCCACGTTGATGAACATTCTGTACGGCGTGCACGAACCCAGCGCAGGCGGGGTACTGATGGGCGGACGGCAGGTGATTCATCGGCGACCGGCTGATGCCATCGCCAATGGTATTGGTATGGTGCATCAGCACTTCAAGCTGGTGGCACCGTTTAGCGTGGCCGAGAATCTGGCGCTGGTGGCGCGCGGTGCACAGCGAAAAACGTTACGGCGTCACGCAGGGGTGCGCGATTTCATGCAGCGTTATGGCGTGGATCTCGACCCTAACGCGATTGTGGGTCATTTACCGCTGGCATTACAGCAGCGGGTGGAAATCCTTAAGGCGCTGGTGAATGACACGCGCGTGTTACTGCTGGATGAGCCCTCCACCATTCTCACTCCGGTTGAAATCCGCGCACTTTACGCCACGTTGCGCCGCATCAGCGATAGAGGCACGGCGGTGGCGGTGGTCACGCACAATGTCGATGAAGTGCTGGCACACGCCGATCGCTATACGGTGTTGCGTCGCGGTAAAACCAACGGCAGCGGGCTGACGGCGGCGTGCAGCGCAGAACAGCTGGTCGAGAAAATTGTGGGCCGCACTGTTAGCAGCGGTACACGATTGGGCGCGCAGCGTCTCGCGGGTGGAGAACAGCTGAAAATTCAAGGGGTGAATGTGCGCCCCGGCAGCGGCTCGCCGGGTTTGCATGACATTAACCTCAGGTTAGCAGCGCGCGAAGTGGTGGGCGTAGCGGGTGTGGAAGGCAATGGTCAAAGCGAACTGTTTGCGCTACTGGCCGGGGAGTCGGTTCCGCACAGCGGTGAAATTCAGCGCAGTGATGCACAGGTCACGCTGGCGCTGGTGCCACAAGACCGCCATCACGAAGGGTTATCCCTCGATCTGCCGGTATCACACAATCTGCTCTATCCCGACATCATGCAGGGACACTATCGCCGCTTCGGGCTGCTCGACCACTCAGCGATTGCGCAGCGCGCCTGCGAGATGATCGACCAGTCCGACATTCGTACGCATTCACACGCCAGCCCGGCCCGATCGTTATCGGGCGGTAATCAGCAAAAAATCGTCGTTGCGCGCGCCATGGCGCAGGACGCCTCGATCATCGTGGTGTATCAACCCACGCGCGGGCTGGATTTGGCCGCCGCCGAAGCCGTGCTGATGCGGCTGGCCGATGCCGCCGATGCGGGTATCTCGGTGCTGATTATCTCCTCCAATATCGAGGAGCTGATTCGCGTTTCGGATCGCATTGTGGTGATGAACGGTGGGCGGATAACAGGCGAAGTCACGGGTGAAGCAATGAATATTGAACGCATCGGCACGCTGATGACATCGGGTCGTAGTCTGTCTTTACAAGGTGCAGGAGAAGTCCATGTCTGAATCATTAAGCGCCTTAACCGAGACCCGCGCCGGATTGCGTCGGGCATTAGCGCAGCTGAGCGCTTCACGATCGCTTTGGGTCACGTTGAGTGCTTTTATCGGGTCCCTGATTCTGGGGCTGGCTTTAATCACCGCGCTGGGCGTGCCGCTGCAAGGGGCGATAAGCACCGCCTTTGACGGCGCGTTCGGTTCGGTGCGTGCGCTCTCCGACACGCTGGTGTTTATGACGCCGCGCCTGCTGGTCGCGCTGGGCGCATTAATCGCCATTCGGGGAGGCATGTTCAACCTCGGCGGTGAAGGGCAACTGCAGATGGGGGCGATTGGTGCCATGCTGCCATTCCTCGCCTTCGGTGATCTGGGGCCCGCGCTGCTTCCCTTCGCCATCCTGAGCGGTGCACTGTGTGGGGCCTTCTGGGGCGCGATTCCTGCGCTGCTGAAAGTGTGGCGCGGCGTGGATGAAATTATCGTCACACTAATGATGAATTTTATCGCCATCTACACGCTGAAATATCTGGTTCAGGGCCCGATGCGTCCGCTGGGCTCCAACTTCAATATGTCCGCGCAAATTCCTGCTGATGGGGTGTTTCAGCCATTGATTGAGGGCGCGCGATTGCACGCTGGCGTCTTCCTCGCACTGCTGATCGCGCTGGGGGTGTGGGTCATGCTCAATCATACCGCGTTTGGTCTCAAGCTGCGGGCCAGCGGACAGAGTCCTCGCTTTGTGAAATTACAGGGGCAGTCAGCCGCCAAAACCGTGCTCTCAAGCATGGCGATTTCCGGGGCGGTCAGCGGGCTGGCGGGCACCTTTGAAGTGCTCGGCGTGCAGTATCGCCTGATTGATGGTTTCTCATCCGGGCTGGGTTTTGAAGGGCTGGCGGTGTCATTTCTCGCTGGATTACAGCCAATCGGAGCGGTGATCGTCTCCCTCTATTTCGGTGCGATTAACAGTGCGGCGCTGGCGTTGCAAAGTACCTTCTCGATTCCGGCCGCGCTGGCGGATGTGCTGGGGGGTATGCCGATTCTGATTCTGGCGGTGTTAAGTGGCGTGATGCTGGTGAAAGGGAGGCCGGTATGGAATTCAACACTGTAACTCTGGCGCTGTTTCTGGCTGGGGGGTTGAGGCTGTGTGTGCCTGTGTTGCTGGCAGCATTGGGGGAAACCCTCTCTGAGCGCGCGGGTGTGTTCACCATCGGGCTGGAAGGATTAATGCTGTTTGGCGCGGCAAGTTCCGCGCTCGGGCTGATGTGGAGCGGATCGCCCGTGCTGGCGCTGGGCGTGGGCATGTTCGGTGGGTGTGTGGCGGCGCTGCTGCTGGCATTGGGCACGGTGGTCGCGCGTGCTAACCAAATCGTAATGGGCATTGGTTTCAACCTGTTTGCCATTGGTGCGACTTCGCTGATGCGTCAGCTGTGGCTGAGCGGTGCACCGCCAGCAGGTTCGATGCGTGCGGTATCTATGCTGAAACTGCCGGGATTGTCCGATCTGCCGGTGGTAGGACGCGCGCTGTTTTCCCAAAGCCCGGTGTTTTATCTCGCGGTGCTGGTGGCCGTGGTGCTGTGGGGCGTTTTGCGTTTCAGCCGCACGGGGTTGTTATTGCGTGCGGTCGGCGAAAATGCGCTGGCCGCTGATGCTGCCGGGCATTCGGTATTGCGTATCCGTTTCAGCGCGACCTTGTTTACCGGGCTGATGGCGGGGCTGGGCGGCGCGTATCTGTGCATCGTGGCGTCCGGTGGCACCTTCGTTGACAACATGACCGCCGGTCGCGGCTATCTGGCCATCGCCATTACCCTCTTTGCGCGCTGGATGCCGCTGCGCGTGCTGCTGGTCGCGATGGTGCTGGGTCTGCTCGAAGCCCTGCAGTTCCAGGGGCAGTATTTGGGCGTCAACATTGCGCCATCGTTGCTGATGGCGATGCCGTTTGCCGTTGCGCTCATCGCCTGGATCATGATGGGCAAAGCGGGCGCCGCGCCGGGTGATTTAGGGCGCCCGTTCCTGCGCGGCAACGGACGTTAATCCATTTTTAACTAACAGGAGTGACAGATGAATCAGGCAATCAATCCCGAAGGCTGGATTATCGGCAAAACCGCCACAGGCCTTAACCACCTGAACTGGGGCGTGAAAGCAGGCAATCACGTGTATGTGGCCGGCATGTTGTCGACCGATCCCATTGATGGTGGCCTGGTGGGCGTGGGCGATATTGAAGTGCAAACACGCCGCGTGCTCGACAGTATCAAAGTGGTACTGGAGTCGGCAGGCAGCAGCATGGATCACGTGGTGATGAATCAGATCTTCCTGCGCAATCTGGAGGATTACCACAAGTTCAATGAAATCTACGTCAGCTATTTCCCGGCGATTTTACCCGCGCGTTTCTGCGTCAAGCTGGAGATGGTACGACCGGAGTTTCTGGTTGAGATCGCCACCACGGCGGTGATCCCCGCATAAAGGGGCGGCTCCAGGGCCGCTCCTCACTGAATACCACTCTCTATTGAGGATGTTTGCATGCAATACCGTTATCTCGGGCGTAGCGGGCTAAAAGTGTCCGAAATCTGCCTGGGTTCCATGATGTTTGGTGGGGCCACCGATGAAGCCACAGCTCAGCGCATTATCGCCGATGCCAGTGCCAGCGGGGTCAACTTCATCGATACCGCCGATATGTATAACAAAGGCGAATCCGAACGTGTAGTCGGACGTGCCCTCGCGGCCGATCGACATCGTTGGGTGCTGGCGACGAAAGTGGGCAATCCGATGGGAGAGGGTCCGAATCAGCGCGGCATGTCGCGCAAATGGATTCGCGAGGCCGTGCACGGGTCACTGACGCGTATTGGCACCGATTACATCGACGTACTTTACATGCATAAAGCCGATTTCGCCGCACCGCTCGAGGAGATGGTACTGGCCTTTGCCGACCTGATCCGCGAAGGGAAGATCGGCTACTTTGCTGTATCAAATTTTAAAGCCTGGCGCCTGGCGGAAACCGTGCGCCTGGCGCATGAAGCGGGTATTGCCGGGCCGATTGCCACCCAGCCGCTGTACAACCTCGCCAACCGCGAGGCTGAGGTGGAGATTCTGCCTTCAGCTGCCTTTTTTGGCGTTGGCACCGTATGTTATAGCCCGCTGGCGCGCGGCATTCTCACCGGCAAATATAGGGTAGGCGAAGCCCCGGACAGCACCAGTCGTGCCGGGCGCGCCGATCCGCGCATGCTGGAAGCCGAATGGCGTCCAGAGTCGTTGCAGATGGCCAGTGAGTTAGCGACCTATGCCGAACGCACCGGCCGCCAACCCGCGCATTTCGCGCAACAATGGGTCATGCGCAATCAACTTGTGACCAGCACGCTGGTGGGACCGCGCACGTTTGAACAGTGGCGTGAGGGCGTTGCCGCGCTGGATTGTCCGTGGTCCGAAGAAGATGAAGTGTTCTGCGACCGTCTGGTGTCACCGGGTAAAGGCACCAGCCTCGGTCCGGTCGACCCCCATCATCCGATTGAAGGCCGCATCGTCGGTCAATTTGCAGCAGGTGCACAATGACGGATTCACTTCTGATGCCGGGCATCGCTGATGCTTATCGCGGCGGTATGCGCCAGCTGGCGGCGGGCGTTTGCCTGATTACCAGTGCTGATCAACAACAGCCGGGCGGGATGATCGCCACGGCGGTGACGTCGGTCAGCGCTGAGCCCCCCACATTGTTGGTGTGCGTCAATCGTCATGCCTCAATGTTTGAACTCATCCAGCGCAGCGGCCATTTTTGCGTCAACGTATTGGCGGCTGATGCGCTGGGATTAGTGGATATTTTCAGTACGGCAGCGCGTCGTGCGGAACGGTTTGCAACGGGTGAGTGGCAGCAAGATGCTGAGGGTTCGCCAGTGGCGGCGGACGCGCTGGTGGCCTTTAGCTGCAAGTTGGTTAATACCGTTGACTGGCATACGCATGCCATCTTTCTTGGCGAAGTGACCGAAGTGGTGCATCCGAACACGGATGCGCAACCGATGGTGTATCACGATCGTGGGTTTCATCAACTCGCTACGCTGTAACCAATGAACGGGAGGTTTACCACCTCCCGTTACTCTCAAGGCAGCATAATCACCACATCAATTTCCAGCAATAATTCCGGCTCGGCGAGCGCAGCGATCTGAAACAGCGTGCTGGCAGGCAACTCAAGCCCGGCAAAGAAGCGCTGGCGCACCGGATGAATGTGCGGCACCAGTGCCAGATCGGTGACATAAGTGGTGGTGCGCACAATCCAGTCGCGCTGTGCACCCAAGCCCTCCAGCAAACGATCGATATTGGCATATACCTGCTCGACCTGCTGTTGCATGTTTCCAATGCCGACCACGTTTCCCTCTGCATCCCACGCGACTTGCCCGGTCGGGAAAACCGGCGTACCGGGACGAATTTTGACGTGATTATAATAGCTGCGCACCTTTAGACCGGCGGGATTGATAATGCTCATAACGCTCCTTAACCCTGTTTCGTTGGCGAATGTTTTCGCCTCAAGGCTATCACCCGCGCAGATGAGCGGGTAAAGGTATCCCGGCAACGCCGTGTTGCCACTAAAGCAACACGGCGGCGGTTACAAACGCTTTTGTGATGCAGCATCGAACAGCATCGCACGCGCATAGTCCACTTCAACGGCGATCACATCGCCCGCTGCGGCCCCGGAACGTTGGGTGGTAAACAGCATCACCTCATGCCCGAATAAGCTGCCGTGGATCAGCTCGGATAAACCGGTGGGTTCGACGAGTGAAACCTCCATTGGCAGCGCGTGTGGAGCACCTGCTGAAGCCAGTGCAATGTTTTCAGGTCTGATGCCATAAATGACTTCACGCCCTTCAGGCTGATTGGCCCATGCCGGGTTAGCGGGCAACAGCGCGCTGTCGCCGATGCGTACGCCGTTTGTCGTGACAACGCCATTGATAAAGTTCATGGACGGTGAACCGATAAAGCTGGCAACAAACTTATTGGCCGGAGTGTCATACAGCTCCAATGGCGTCCCCACCTGCTGGATCACCCCGTGGTTCAGCACCACAATCCGGTCTGCCAGCGTCATCGCCTCAACCTGATCGTGCGTGACATACACGATGGTGTTGTTCATCTGCTGATGCAGGCGTTTAATCTCGACGCGCATCTTGCCGCGCAGTTGTGCATCCAGATTGGAGAGCGGTTCATCAAATAGAAACACCTGCGGCTGGCGCACGATCGCACGTCCCATCGCCACACGTTGTCGCTGTCCGCCCGACAGTTCTTTTGGTCGACGATCCAGCAGGTGTGAAAGATTAAGGATATCCGCGGCACGCTTCACTTTCTCCTCAATCTCCGCACGCGGACGTTTCTGAATTTCGAGGCTAAAGCCCATATTGCGCGCTACGGTCAGATGCGGATAAAGCGCGTAACTCTGAAATACCATTGAGATATCACGATCTTTCGGGGCGACATCATTCATTAGTCGTTTTCCGATGCGGAGATCGCCGCTGCTCGCCAGTTCAAGCCCGGCAATGGTGCGCAGCAAGGTGGATTTGCCACAGCCAGACGGTCCCACCAGCACCACGAATTCACCATCGTTAATGGTGAGGTTGATATCGCGCAGGACTTCAACATTGCCGTAGCGTTTGTCGATCTGCGCCAGTGTAATTTCTGCCATGTTTACCCCTTAACCGCGCCAGCGGTCAGACCCTGAACCAGATATCGTTGAATAAAGGCGAAGAACAGACAGGCAGGAATCAGCGCCATTACGGCTGCGGCCATCATTTCACCCCATGAAACGGCAAATTTGGAAACGAAGCTGAGTAATCCCACCGGGAAGGTCATCACTTCGTTTTTGTTGATCAGCATTAGCGAGAACAGCAGTTCGCTCCATGCCGCGGTAAACACAAAGCCGAGCGTCGCGGCCATTCCGGGTAACGTCAGCGGGACCAGCACCCGATACAGCGCCTGAAAACGCGTGCAGCCTTCCAGCATCGCCGACTCTTCCAGATCTTTTGGAATGGCATCAAAGAATGACTGCATCAAAAAGGTGGCAAATGGGACGTTAAAGGCGGTGTAAATCAGCACCAAACCCAACAGACTGTTGGTCAGGCCGAGCGGAGCCATGACGCGATAAATCGGGGCGATGATCATCACCAGCGGGAACATCTGCGTGAACAACAGCAGCGCCGCCATCACCATCTTGCCGCGAAAGTGAAAACGCGAAAATGCATAGCCGGAACCGGCAGCAATCAGCGTGGTCAGGAATGCGGTGCTGAAAGAGACGATCAGGCTATTGCTGAAGAAGGTGGGGAAATCACTGTCGGTCAGCACTTTTTGAAAGTGGCCTAAGGTGAAGCCGCCGGGCAACAGTGTTACGCCCTGGCTTAACAGCAGCTTATCCGGCGTAACCGAAATCTTAATGATCCAGTAGAGCGGAAACAGGGCAAACAGCAGGTAGAGTGCAATGCTCACGCGGTGGCCAATCATCGGTAACAGTTTCATTTCGCCTCCTTATTTCAACAGTCGATGACGAATGCGCAGCAGAACCAGCGCGTAGCAGGTCATCAGCAGTAACAGAAACACCGCCATTGCCGAGGCATAGCCAAAATCGAGTTTGCGATAGGCGGTGGTGAAGATGTAGCTGGATAAAATCGAGGTGGATCCGGCGGGGCCACCGTCGGTCATTACCACGATCAGGTCGGCGAAGTTGGCAATCCAGATGGTACGCAGCATGACGGTAATGGCGATCATCGGTGCCAGGAAGGGCAGCGTAACGCGACAGAATTGTTGCCAGCCGCTGGCACCGTCAATCGAAGCCGCTTCATACAGATCTTTCGGGATGGATTGCAGAGCGGCCAGCAAGGTAATGGCAAAAAACGGGATGCCAAACCAGACGTTGGCAATGATGGGCCCCCACATGGCAAGCTGAGGATCGGACAAGATATTGTAAGGCTCGCTCAGTAATCCGAGGTCGCTGAGCCACTGTGGCAACGGGCCGACCACCGGGTTAAGCAGCCAGGACCAGGTCAGGCCGGAAAGAAAGGCGGGCACCGCCCAGGGCAGAAAGACCAGCGCCTGCACCCAGCGACGAAATCGAAACTCGCGGTTAAGCAGCAGCGCCAACGCCAAACCGAAGAAAAACTGCAACAGCAGTGAGCTGAGCGTCCAGTTCAGCGTGTGACCGAGCGCTTTAAAAAAGCGCCGATCGTCAAACATCTCGGCAAAGTTATCCCAGCCAATCCAACCGCTATCCATCGGATTGAGCAGGTTCATGCTCTGAAACGCGTAGGAAATGCCGATCGCCATTGGCACAAAAATAAACAAGGCGATCAGCAGCAGTCCCGGTGAAAGATAAAACCACGGCTCAGCCAACCGCAGCCAGCGCGTGTAGCGCGGGCGCGGTGAGCGGGCATCAAGTGAAGTCTCTAGCATCATCATTGTTCTCCGCGCGATCGGTGATTACTGCGTGGCGAGCCAGCTTTTCTGTTCTTTCGTCAGATACTTAGCCCAGTCCTTCACCATGTCTTCGGTATCGTTTTCTTCTAGCAACGTCTCCTGGCTGCTCTCTTTTACAATCACTGAGTTGAAGTAACCCCAACCTTTTAAATGTGTGGGCATGGTTAATGGCACGTAGTTCGGATCGTTCAACTCTTTAAACCAGCCGGCAAACTGCGGGGTTTGATAGAAAGGATCCTGCTCGGCACCCTTATAAATTGGCAGGGTGCCGACAAATTTTGCCCATGCGAGGTTGTTGGTCTTATTGCTCAGGAAGGTGATCAGCGGCCAGGCGAGATCTTTTTGTTTACCCTGTTTGAACATCGCCCAGCCGGTATAGCCAATGGTGGGGAAGGCTTTACCTGATGGTCCGACAGGCATCGGCGCAACGGCGAAATCATCGGCGGCCATGCTGTTTTTAATCGCAATGAGTGCATCGGGATCCTGATCGAGCATGGCGCATTTACCGGAGTAGAAACCGGAGACGATTTCATTAAAGCCCCAGTTCACACTGTCTTTAGGCGCGCCGCCTTGTTTGTACATGTCGACCAGCAATTGCGCCCCTTTGATCGCGCCAGGCTGAGTAAGAGTGCTGTTGCCGGATTTATCAAAGAATTCCGCTGAGCCGTTCATCGCCGCCATAAACATCATCCAGGCATTGGTGCCGCCGACGCCGCCGCGCATACAATAACCGCTGATGCCGTTGCCCAACTGGCTGATGCGTTTAGCATCACTGGCAAACTCATCCATGGTTTTGGGTGGCTCGCTCAATCCGGCCTGCTGAAACAGTTTCTTATTCCAGAACAGGGCGCGCAGGTAGAAGCCGTAAGGGATCATCGTCGCTTTGCCATTGGCGGCACGCGCCATCGCCAGCGTTTTATCCGTTAATTGGGCGGTGCCATCCCAGTTCTTCAGGAGCGGTTCTAAATCTTCCAGCATGTTGTTGCTGGCATATAGCCCTTGCCAGGTGTCCGGCATTTCCACGACATCGGGCACTTGTCCGCTTTGCAACATGGTGCCTAATTTCTCAAACGCCTGACCCCACGGCAGCGAGATCAACTCAATTTCCGTGCCGGGATGCTGGGTTTTGTATTCGGTCAGCATCTTCTGCAGCAGTTCAGTGCGGGGCGGGCTGGTAATCACTTCCACCACGGTTAATTTTGCCGCCATACTGCTGAGTGCTGAACCCAATCCAATGGCTAAAACCAGTGCGTTAATAGCAAAACGAGTCGTCATTGCAGCTTCTCCTGGGAGTGATTATGCGCGGGTTGCGGTGGCAAGCGCCTGTTGCAGGTCGTTCCAAAGATCTTCGGTTTCTTCCAGCCCGATTGAGATGCGGATCAGACGTGGCGAAACGCCGAAATCAACGGCCGAGTTAAATTCGCTGGCTTGATTGATGACCGAAATGGCAGGCATCACCAGGCTCTCAAAACCGCCCCAACTCACACCCATATGGAAATAGTGCAAGGCGTTGCAGAAGGCGGGGATATCGATGTGTTCGGTCACTTCAAACGCAAACAGGCCACTGTAACCGCGCAGCGATGACCAGGGTTTGGGGGACAAACCGGGATGGCACACTGCCGTAATCTGTGGATGGGCACTCAACTTTTGCGCCAGTTCCATGCCGCTTTGGTGATGTTGTTTCATGCGCAGCGGCAGCGTGCGCAGGCCGCGCATCAGCAGTGACGCTTCATGCGCCGACAGTTTGCCGCCGAGGAAGGGGCTGATGTGGCGTGCGATATTGCCAATGTGTTGCTGACTGGCAATCACCAGACCGGCCACGACATCACTGTGTCCGCTGATGTATTTCGATGCCGAATGCACCACGATATCGATGCCGCACAGCAAAGGCTGTTGGAAAATCGGTGACGCCCAGCTGTTATCGATAATCGTCACTGCGCCGGCATCCCGTGCCAGCGTGGCCAATTTATTCAGATCTAACTCGCTCATCACCCAACTCACCGGACTTTCCAGATAGAGCAGGCTGGCGCCCGGCAGTGCAGCGCGAATCGCGGCTTCATCATCACCATCGACGAACTCGGTGGTGATACCGAAACGCTGGCAGAAGCCGCGCAGGAAGCGATAAGTATCGGGATAGACGTGATTGACGCACACCACTTTTGCGCCGGGTTGCAGTACGCTGAGGATGGCATTGCTGATGGCGGCCATACCGCTGCCAAACGCCAGGCAAGCCTCGCCCCCTTCCAGTGCGGCCACTTTTTCCTGCAGTGCCCGAACCGTGGGATTATCGACGCGTGAATAGAGTGGTTGATCGCTTTCGCCGCGGAAGCGGGCAATCATGCTGTCGTAATCACTGAAGGTAAACAGCGATGATTGGTAGATTGGCGGAGTGACCGCGCCTTTTTCATAGCGTAAATCATGAGACAAAAGCGTTTGTTGCGAGAACGGTTTATCGTTTGGCATTGATGACATCCTTCATGTCGCGTTCAGTGATATCGAGAATCTGATGGCAAATGGCGCGCGCGGCTTCGCCATCACGCCGAGAAATGGCATTGAAGAGATCGCGGTGTAACGGGAAGGAGTCGGCAAACAGTGCCTGCTCCGGTGGTGATTCAAAAAAGGCGTGCATGCTGTCGTAAATGCCGTTCAGCATTTGCAGCAGAAGAGGGTTGCCTGAAGCGCGGTAAATGCTGGTGTGAAACGCCCAGTCTTCGGCACCGGCCGAGCCGACCGCCAGATGCACGCGCTCCATTTCTATCAATCGCTGTTCGATTTCCAGCAGGTCTTCGGCGCTTGCACGCTGTGCAGCGAGCACACAGGATTCGGATTCGATAATGCGACGGACCTCCAGTGCGTGCAGCATATTGGCGGAGTCGTTTTTGAATCGCAGCGAGAGGAAGCTGTCGTTGATGCCGACATCTGCCTGCAAAAACGTGCCGCTGCCTTTCTTTCGCAAAATGATGCCCAGTGCCTCCCAGCGTTTTAACGCCTCACGCACGGTGTTGCGGCTCACTCCGAGTTTCTCCGCCAGCTCGCGTTCAGGCGGTAAGCGACTCCCCGGTTGCGCGCCGGATTGCGCCATAAAACGCGTGAGTGCATCAAGAATCAGCGTGTCACTGCGCGGTGTCGTTATCGGTTGAAGCTCAAAAGGGGATTGCATAGCGCTGCCTTAATTGGTCCAACATCTCTACCAATTGCATAGCAAGGCGCGTGCCATTATTTTTATGCCTGATTTAATTGACGTTTCTGGGCAGTAATAAGCAGGAGATCTGAGTTTTGCTGGTGCAAGGAGAAACAATATGCACCGGAATGTCACAGCAAGGATATAAAAAAGGCGCGAATTAACGCGCCCTCTTAATAAGCAGAAGCCAATTAGCTGGCATCAAAAATGACATACAGTTTGCGCATCGTGTTTTCAATGACCCAGGTCCCTTCAGTATTGGCTTCGAAGAAAAAGGAATCACCCGGTTTAAAATTCAGGGTTGCTTCGCCATCAGGGGTAAATGAACCTGTGCCGTTAAGAAAATGCATAATTTCAGCCTGTTTAACTGAGCGACGATAGGAACCTGCTGCACATTCAAATATACCGGTATCGATATCTTCTTTACCGGGAATCACTTTCTGGATACCGGAAAGCGCAATAGTGCCGCTGCCCGGTAAGCCTTCCACGCTGCCCCAGGGTTCCATTGTTTCAATTAAGGCTGGCTGTTCAATTTTTTGCACTTTCATCAGTTGTTTTTCCTGTAAGTAGTGACAAATAGCACTCACCACAACGGCAAAGTGCATTGGGGAATAAACTCAATTCAGATTAAGGGATTGCAGTAAAACCTGAGGGGACTTATTGCCGTGCAAATAACATATTTGAATGATTATTCGCACGGCTTTGGCAGAAACTTTTGGATGACCGGCATACTTCACGCTGCTGGTGAGTGGGCGGTGCACATTCTGCCACGGTCACTCACCTGAGTCGGTTCCTGCAGAACGCCTGACTGCACCTTGCATAAATAAGGGCATTATCGCTCAACTCAGCGTTTGGCAGCATGAACAGGGCTGCGCCACGGTATTGCCTAAGACACGACGCAGGAAATCTTGCGTGCGCGCTTCTTGCGGCCGCAACAGGAGGTTGTCAGCTGGACCTTGTTCTACAATCTGTCCGCTGTGCAGGAAGCAGACGCGATCGGCCACTTCACGAGCGAACTGCATCTCATGGGTGACCACGATCATGGTCATCCCTTCACGGGCGAGATTGCGCATGACCTGCAGCACTTCACCCACTAATTCGGGATCAAGTGCGGAGGTGGGCTCATCAAATAAAATCGCTTTGGGCTGTAGGGCCAGCGTGCGGGCAATCGCCACGCGCTGTTGCTGTCCGCCGGATAACTGGGCTGGCCATGCGTTGATTTTCTCAGCCAGCCCCACCATTGCCAGTAAGTTTTTGGCGCGCTTTTCCGCTACGTTGCGGGATTCACCGTTGACGTGAATCGGACCCTCCATCACGTTTTCCAGCACGCTGCGATGCGGGAAGAGGTTGAAACGCTGAAACACCATGCCAATCTGACGCCGCAGATCGTTAATGCTCTTATGCTTATTGTTGACGCGCTGGCCGAGCACGGTAATGTCGCCGCCTTCATAAGTTTCAAGGCCGTTGATGCAACGCAGAATGGTTGATTTACCTGAACCCGAAGGGCCAATCAGGCAAACCACTTCGCCTTCGCTGACCTTGAAACTCACGCCTTTCAGCACCTCAATGGGGCCGAATTTTTTGTGTACTTCATGAATTTCAATCATCTCAAGCCCCTTTAATTTGACGTTTTTCCAGCTTTTTGGTGAGTGCCAGCAGCGGCAGGCAAAGCACCAGATATAACAGCGCCACCAGCGTATACACCGTGGTGTTATCAAATGTCGAGGCGGCAATCAGTTGACCCTGACGTGTCATTTCCGTCACCGCAATGGTCGAAGCCAGCGCAGAGTCCTTGAGCATCATTACGAGCGTATTGCTGAACGGAGGTAAGGCAACATGGAAAGCCTGAGGCAGCACCACGCGGCGCATGGCTTTGCCATAACTCATACCCATTGATCGCGCGGCTTCAAGCTGCCCGCGATCAACCGATTCAATGCCGGACCGAAATATTTCAGCGATATAAGTGGAAAAGCAAAAGGCGATACCAATCACACTGGCCTGAAACGAAGTAAGGGTGATGCCAATATCCGGGAAGACAAAGTAGATATAAAACAACACCACAATCATCGGCAGACCACGCGTGATGTTAATGATGGTGGCGATCGGCCATGAAATGATTTTCCACGGACACATTTTGGCTGCGGCAAAAATCAACCCCAATGGCGTACTGATGATCAGAGACAAAAGGGTGATATAGATCGTCATTTCAGCCCCTTTCAATAAAAAGGGCAGATACTGGTGGATGCTGCTCCAGTCCATTTTGTTCTCCTGGCTTGTAGTGTCACCCTAAAATCAGGCGATAAATTCATTATAATGAATATCGTTGATAGCAAATTGCTGTCAATCTTTACTCTCATGACAGAGATAGCATTTACTTATTACGCTCATACGAACAAGCTATAGGTGTGATATTTAGTGAAATCAAAGGCTTTATTGTTAATTTGTGAGTTGGCGCATTTTCATTAAATAAATCGTTGACAGCAGGTGTGCAATTTTCATTATAGTGAAAAAGAGCGTTATCCCTTTCATTGCACCCAGGAGTGAGTCATGTCTGCTATTCGTTCCCCGTTGATGATCCTCGGCCTTACGGCTGCGTTGAGTTTCAATGCCAGTGCAGCGATGTTAACCGCGGGTTCACCGCCATCGAGTGCACCCACTACCTTCCTCAATACCCAAACGGGCAAGATTGAGGGTTTTATGCCGGATGTGGCCGCAGAAGTGGCTAAACGTGAGCATTTGGACATCCAATACAGCGCAATCCCTTTTTCCACGCTGATACAATCTGTTATCGCCGGAAAGATTGACATGATAGTGGCGGGAATGACGCCGACTGAAGAGCGCGCAAAACGCATTACGTTCTCACAACCGGTAACGGCTTTTGGCGCGGGATTGATCGTGCGGGATGACAATAAAAAAGCCTATAACTCCTGGCAGGATCTTAAGGGTGAAGTAGTGGGCACCATGGCCGGCACCGATTATACCCAAAGCCTGATGGCCAGCGGCATTGCGAAAGAAGTGAAGGTCTACGACAGCCCTGCGGATATGACGCGAGATTTGTCACTTGGTCGCGTGGCGGCCGGATTAAATGACTATCCGATATTAAAAGCGCAGGAAAAAGCGGGTGGACTAAAAGGCATGCATGTCGTGGACGGCTATAAACCGGAGCATGTTTCCCCAATGGCGTTTGGCGTGAAGAAAGGCAACGATGCGTTAATGGCGCAGATCAATAGCGCATTAACCAGCATGAAAGAGGATGGCACGTTGCAGACGATTAAAACCAAATGGGGCATGCCCTGATTGATGACACCCTTAAGCTCAGCTGACATGGATGCGAATGGAATTCAGCAGATGAAAAAAGAATCGAGCATGAAAGGGGAATTCGGCGCTCAGGAAGCGGATATCGGCTCCCGCGTCAAACGTGTGCGCAAGGCGCGGAATATGACCATCACTGAGCTGGCGCTGCTGGCGAATGTTTCCGCTGGCGCGATCAGTCAGATCGAACGCAATCTGACGAATCCGACGGTGCGTGTGCTGGAACAACTGCGTCTGGTCTTAAAAGTCCCTCTTTCAGCCTTTCTGGAAGAGACCGAAGCTCACACTCATGGTGCTGAGCATTATGTCCGGCGCGCCGCGGAACGCCCGCACTTTAACGTGGGTAAACAGGGAATTTCAAAACAGATGCTTTCCCCCTCGGGCGACCATGATTTGCAGTTCATGTTCATCAATATCCCGGCAGGCGTGCAGTCCGCTGAAATGTTAATGGGGAAGGGGGAAAAAGCAGGCTTAGTGATGGCGGGTGAACTCACGCTGGAGATTGACGGTGACACCGTGCTTTTGACACCCGGTGACAGTTTTCAATTCCAGAGCCATCTACCGCACAACATTTTTAACCGGACGTCCAGTGACGCCACTGTGTTGTGGATCATGCATATTTCCTCTGAGCAACATTTATAAAGGTCAGGATTGAACATTATGCGCATCAACGTGAATACCGTAGCAGACAGTGAAACTTTCCCCAGCGCGGTGGATGTCATCGTCATCGGCGGCGGGATTATCGGCACTTCCGTCAGTTATGAACTGGCAAAGCAGGGCGTTTCCGTGGCGCTGTTTGAAAAAGGCGTGATTGGCGGTGAGCAGTCGGGACGCAACTGGGGCTGGGTCCGCCAGCAGAATCGCGATCTGTATGAGCTGCCGATGGCGATACGCAGTTTGCAGCGTTGGGAAGCGTTGAGCGGTGAAATCGGACTCGATCTTGGCTTTAGCCGCCAGGGAATCACCTACGGCACCCTGAGTGAAGCAGATGTGGCGCGCTGGGAAGCCTGGGGCAAGCAGGCGAAACAAATCGGCTTTGTCAGCCATTTATTGACGGGCAAAGAGACGCGCGAGCGCATTGGTGAACAGGCCCAATGGGTGGGCGGCGTGTGGTCACCGAGCGATGCGCGTGCTGAACCCTCCATGGCCGCTCCGGCCATCGCCACGGGCGCGAAGAATCTGGGTGCTTCGGTGCATCAACAATGCGCGGTGCGTGGATTGGACATCAGTGGCGGGCGCGTCACCGGTGTCTGGACCGAGCGCGGCTTAGTGAAAGCGAACCGGGTGATCTGCTGTGGTGGTGCCTGGAGTTCACGTTTCTGCAAACAGTACGGTGTTGAACTGCCGAGCGCCAATATTTTGGGTACAGCGTTTAAAACCACGGTGGCGCCGGAAGTGATTAAAGGGTGTCTGAGTATCGGCGGATTATGCATTCGCCGTCGTCAGGATGGCAGTTACACCGTGGCACTCTCCGGACGTGGGCAGATCGATCTTGCGCCGCAAAATATCCGCTATGCCACCAAATTTTATCCGATGTATCGCAGCAAAATTGCCAAAAAACTCAAAGTGCGTATCAACGGTTCTTTCTTTAATGGTCCGGAAGCCGCTGGCTCCTGGTCAAATCAGAGCTTATCGCCCTTTGAAAAGATCCGTGTACTCGATCCCGCCGGCGATCCCTCGATTGTGCAGGAAGCGATGCAACTGCTGGTTCAGTTTTACCCGGAACTTGCCGGGATCAAGGTCGATCATGCGTGGGGTGGCTGGATCGACACCACGCCAGATCTGGTGCCCGTGATTGATGAGATGGATACAGTACCGGGCCTGTTTATTGCCTCTGGCTTCAGTGGTCATGGTTTCGGCATCGGTCCTGGAGCGGGCTTATTGTGCGCGCAGATGGTGAATAACCAACCGCTGTTTACGGATGCTGAACCTTATAGTCTGGCGCGCTTTGCCAAAGGCAATGCGATTCGCGAACCGCAGATGATGTAAAAGCCTGACAGATACTGATCGATCGCGGCATCGGTGATGCCATGCGCGGTTAAAAGTGAAAGGCGGCCTTCAGGCCGCCTGGTCATCGCTAATGGGTAATCACCTAAACATCCAGTCGATGAATGACATTCACAAACTCATGCACACCACTGTTTATTTCACGCAGGCTGCGCGATAGCACGCTGATTTTATCTTGCTCAGTCACCACGAACTGTTTCACTTCGCTTAACTGCTGCTCCATTTGCTGAATCAGCATGGCGTTGTGCTCCACGACCTGAGTAATCTTTTTGGTTGCGCTGGAGGTGGACGCCGCCAGACGCCGCACTTCATCCGCTACCACACTAAATCCACGACCCGCTTCACCCGCGCGCGCGGCTTCAATCGCGGCATTTAACGCCAGGATATTGGTTTGTGAGGCAATCAGATTGATGGTTTCCACCACTTCGTTGATGCTTTTGGCCGAGGCATTTAACTGTGTGCCAATATCGGTTGCGGCATTGACTTGCACTGCCACCAGACCGGAGTTGCGGATGGTTTCATCCAGCACTTCGTTGGCGTTATCGGTTATTTGCGAAGTTTGTTCTGAGGTGGTGAGGGCAATATCAGCGACCCGTTTTGCCGCTTCAACCCGCGTGGTGATATCGGACGCAATTTTGATCACCTTGTACACTTTGCCGTCGGCATCAAACACCGGATTGTAGCTCGCCTCCAGCCAGATACGTTCGCCTGCGGCGGTCTTCCGCTCAAAGCGCCCGACAAAGTGTTGTCCCTTAGCGATTTTGCGCCAGAACTCGGGATTCTCACGGTAAAAGTTATCGAAACAGAACAAGCGATGATGCTGACCGACAATCGTTTTCAGCTCGTAACCCATGTGTGTCAGGAAGTTCGCGTTGGCTGTCAGAATATGGCCATCGGGGGTGAATTCAATGACGGCCATGGAGCGGTCGAGTGCGGTGATCACCGCCTCTTTATGCTCGAGTTCTTCATGGCGGGCAGTGATATCACTGGCGACTTTAATCACCTTATAGACTTTGCCCTTGTCATCGCTCACCGGGAAGTACGTTGCGCTCAGGTAGAAACGTTGGCGTTGTTTATTAAAGCGCTCAAAGATGCCGGTGACGGAGTCACCTGAGGCCAGCGTCTGCCAAAAAGCAAAGTACTCCGATGACTGACTGTAAGCCGGGCTGCAGAAAATGCGATGATGTTGTCCCTGAATCTCATGCAGGTTGTAGCCGGTTACCTCAAGAAATTGCGGGTTGGCGCTGAGGATTTCACCGCTGGGCGAAAACTCAATCCATGCCACATGTTGTTTGATTGCATTGATATCTTTGAGTACATCGCCACTTTTATAAAATGGCAGAGAAAGGCTGGATTTCTTCACCCCAAACATGTGTGACCTCAGGCGATATTATGTCATTGAACATAATGCGTGCAGCTTTTGCCGCTCCGCTGAATTTCCTCAGCTGAACACTTTTCTTGCGATGTGCTTCTCTGCGCGTACGCAGGCTGGGTGTATTGAGTTTTAGTTGCCTGATGTTGTGGTAAACGGACCGGTTACGGTCCGCTTTGATAAAGGTAGCTTAATTATCGGCGCGGTTTCCAGAACATTTAATTAAAATGCATGAAAAAGCGTTTCACTTGCCAGGCTGCGGATAAGCAAGGGTTTTCAACCGATCATTTGGTGGTCGCGAGACGATAATGCCAATCACACCCCCCGCGATCAGGGCCAGCGCCACCACCAGTAAACCTGAATGATAGCTATGGGTCATATCCTTGAGTTTTCCCAATACGGGTGGCAATCCCAAACCGACAAAGTTGGCGACCGTATTAATAAAGGCGATAGAGGCGGCGGCCGCCACGCCCGCGAGTTTTTCGGTCGTGACCGCCCAGAAAATCGGCGTCAGCGCAAAGTTGAAACCCACAGTCAGTACCAGCAGCAGATAGGCCATCCAGAGATTTGTCGTAAAAATCGCTGTGGCCAATGCCAGCCCAGAAAGAATCAATGGCAAGCCTAAATGCCAACTGCGCTCGCGTGTTCTGTCGGAATGACGGCCGTTCAGATACATAAATAAGCACGCCATGATGAAAGGTACCGCCGAGAGCAGGCTGATAACGAAATCGCTCTGTTCTGCCGCCATGCTTTTGATAATCAGCGGCATAAACAGGGTGATGCCAATGGATCCAAATGCCTGCAGAAACCACACCAGGCTTAGCAGCAGTACCGTTTTATCTTTCAGCGCACTTAACCAGGAATGATTCTTTCCGATCGCCACGTCAGCATTGTCTTGCTGCAGACGGTCACGCAGCCAGGATTTTTGTTGCGAGTTTAACCACGGAGCCTGCTCAGGCGAGTCGGGCAGGCGCCATAATACCAGGCAACCGAGAATCAGCGCGGGGATGCCTTCCAAAGCAAACAACCAACGCCAACCCGCAATATCTGCGATTCCATGCATGTTTAATATCGCACCCGAGACCGGCAAACCAATAATGGATGCGCTGACCGAACCCATGTAGAAAAACGACATGGCACGAGCGCGATTGCTTTTGGGAAACCAGCATGCAATGTAATAAATAATACCAGGTGCAAAACCCGCCTCGGCCATACCTAATAAAAAACGCATCACATAGAGTTGATTGGCGGTGTGCACCAGTGCCATGCCGGTGCTGACGATGCCCCAGGTGATCATAATGCGCGCTATCCAGCGACGCGCGCCCACTTTGGTCATGATCACATTGCTGGGAATTTCGAAAATAATATAAGAGATATAAAACATCCCGACGCCCAGGCCATACATGCTGGTGGTGAGACCGAGATCGGCATTCATCTGAAGTGCCGCGATAGAGATATTGGTCTTATCGAGATTGGCAACGAAATAACAGATAACGATAAAAGGGATAATTTTACTGTTCAATTGTTTAAGGGTAGAGGTATATAAATCGTTGCTCATCATAACGACCTCGTCATCGGTTTAGCCTTTTTCAGGCAGCAGCCATACTGCCCGCCAGGCATGCAGGTAAATAAGATGGAGTGATTATTTTTATTGTTGGTATGACTAAAAACTGGCGCAGAATTAAATAATGATGTCGGAATCATTGTAGTACAGTGAAAATGGATTGTACTACAATATAGATCACAAAATGAGAGGAAAGGTTAAAGCTTCAAATCCTGATACTTCTATGCCGAAACCTCGCCTGGCCGCTCCATCAAAAAAGATTCGCTAAATCAGAGAATTACTGTGAGCGAGGTTAAAATCCCAAAAATGCCTGCCGTAATCTTCTGTGCGCAAACTGGTATTACCTTCCATAACTGGCTACACCTTAAACGTCCTTGTTATCTCTTTAGCTTCTTTTGCATCTTAGATGCGACCTTGCTGGCTTGCGTAGCTGCGATGTTATTGCGCAAGACTGACCTTTGAATCGCCAGACTTTTTCTGTCTGGCTCATCACGGAGTAGATGATGATAAAACGTCAATCCGCACTCTCCCTTGTCGCGATAGCGACCTTAAGTACTTTGATGGCAACACCCTACGCTAAGGCGTGGGACAGCTTAACCGTCTTTGGCGATAGCCTGAGCGACGGTGGCAATATTGGGCGTTTTACCGCCGACGGGGCGCAGCACCCGCTCTACGATGAAATTTTGGCTGCGCACCTGGGCGAAAATCTGCAGCCTTCAACGTTGGGTGGCAGCAACTATGCACAAGGTGGTGCTGTGGCAGTACCTGCACTGGATCCTGATTTGAATACGCAGGATCAGTTGGCGGCTTATCTGCAATCTACGGGAGGACGCGCTGACAGCAACGGCTTGTATATTCACTGGGTCGGCGCGAACGACATTGCCGCCGCCGTCACCAATCCGCTGACCGCACGTGAAACCATCAGCAACAGTGCAATTTCTGCGGCTTCTCAGGTCAAA
This sequence comes from Pantoea sp. SM3, assembly GCF_000963995.1. NCBI lineage: Bacteria > Pseudomonadati > Pseudomonadota > Gammaproteobacteria > Enterobacterales > Erwiniaceae > Pantoea > Pantoea sp. SM3. The sequence continues at coordinate 27,704 of NZ_JZRD01000019.1, read as the reverse complement.
ACACTACTGGATGCGGGGGCCGGTGCGGTTATCGTGCCGAACGTTCCGCAATTGGGGCTGACGCCCTACATGGTGCAACTCGTGTTGCGAACGTTTGGAACATCAGCCATGGTCGCGGCTTTTCAGTCGCTCGATAACGCGGCAACAACGGATGTTGCTGCCCGTCAACAGGCGGTGAAAGATGCCTTCACCGTCGCCGCCGGACAAATTTCGGGCGACCCCGCAGCGCGTGCATTGCTGGCTCAGCAACTCTATGACGCCTGGCAAACACTCAGTACTCAGGTGACAGCCTTGTCCGATGGCTACAACCAGCAGGAAGAAGCCCAGCTGGCCGCGTTGAAGGGCAATATCGTCCGGGTGGATATCGCTGGACTGTTTAGCGAGGTGGTCGCCAACCCGGGACGTTATGGTTTGACCAACACCATCGGTATTGCCTGTCCGGTAGGCACCTCAGCAGATGAATGCCACTCTTCTGATGCCGGTTTTAGCACCGCACAAGATTATCTGTTTGCCGATCGCTTGCATCCCAGTCCGGCAGTCCACGCCATGCTGGCGGATTATATTCAGTCAATTCTTGATGCCCCGGCGCAGGTGGCGGCTCTGTTGCAATCCACGACGCTGATGGCGCAAGACATGCACAATACGCTGGATGGGCATTTGCAACAGCAGCGACAGCAACCGGCCAGCGCGGGTCAGTTCACGGTGTTTGGCGGTTACGCAGGGCAACACGTCGATTATCAAGGTGATGCCTGGAGCAACGGTGATGCAAACACCACCAATCTCACGTTGGGGATCGGCTATCAGCTGACCGATAACTGGCAAACCGGTTTGCTGTTCTCAAACAGCAATCAGCGCATGAATCCTTCCTCGAACTATGACTATAAGCTGCGCGGTAATCTGGTGGCACTCTACAGTCAGCTTACTTTGTTCGATCAAGGATGGATCAACGCCGATCTCCACTATGCCGATCTCGATTTCGATAGTATCGAGCGCAACATCAACATCGGCCCAGCCACTCGGACTGAACAAGGCAGCAGCAGCGGTAAATTAATGGGCATGCGGGTACAAACCGGCTGGGATTTACCTCTGGGAGCACATATCACCACGGGCCCGGTAGCCAGCTATGCGCTGGATTATGGTCGTGTTGGGGGCTATCAGGAAAATGGCAATAGCAGTACCTCGATGCGCTTCTCTGATCAAACGCTTCATTCGCAGATCGGTTCAGTCGGCTGGCGTATTGATAGCCGGGAGTGGGTGATCAATCCCTGGGCGCAGGTGAGCTATAACCATCAGTTTGGTGACACGGATGCCTCCGTACGCGCGGGTTTGAAATCCACCCAAACCTCGTTTGAACGGACGGTGGAAGCCGGGGATAAGAACTGGCTTGACGTGGCGGTGGGTGCCAATGTGCCGTTGGGCGATACGGTCAATGCCTTTGCTGGGGTGTCCACCGTCGCCAGTAACAGCGATTACCATCAGGTGACCTGGAACGTCGGGGTTAATGCCACATTTTAGGATGATGTGCCAGCAAGTCGGGGCTTGCTGGCGCCGTTTTAGCTTCACTTAACCTTCATAAATAAGAAAATGAAACAGTTACCGGCTTAAGGTATTCGACCGAAATCTTACGTCAGGTGGTCATTTTTTGCGGCCGCGATAAGTAATAATATTCCTACGATTATTCTGTAAAATTTCGCCATACCGCTGCGCTTTCTTTCAGCAATCATGGTCTTGTTGCATCTCATCTATCAATGGGATAGTAAACGCCTCTATTTACACTGGTCCGCATCAACATATTAACTATCAGCTACTTATACTCCATGGGAGCAGTTATTTTCTCTTAATATTTAAGGGGTCCACCATGGTAAATACGTCCAATAACACCTCACCGCAAAATGCCGTCAACGCCTCAACCGGTACCGTTGTGCAGTTAAAAACCATTGATGAATTACGGGCTACTGAACCGACATCCGCCGGGGAAATCGCTTCGGTGCTGGAGTACACCAAAGGCAGCAAAATGGGCGGGGGGGTGTTTGTTTATGACGCCACTGATAGCACCAGTGAAGATGATGGCGGAATTGTTTTTATCACTGCCGGCAAAAAGCGCTGGAAGCGTGTCATACAGGACTACAGCACTGTCACCGTGCTGGATTTTGGTGCGATTGCCGATGGCAAGACCGATTGTATTGCAGCCGTAAAACGCATGTATACCTGGTCGCAGCGCGTGCTGCCCGCAGCCGGCATCCGCTTTACGGCTGGGGTGTTTAGCATGTCCACTTTCGACATCTCAGATAAAGAGATCAACCGTTTTAAAGTCTCGGGTGCCAACGTTAACTTTGGCTACTTCCCAACGACCACGTTGGTATTTAACTGGGATACCCAGCCCAGAGGGCTCCATTTTTTTAAAGTGAATGCGCGCTATGCCGAGATATCGGGGATTGTGGTGAAAGGCATGAGCTCCAATAGCGGTGGAGACGGCGGTACCGCATTTAATAAAGTCGGTTTTTACGCCAACATTATTACCGGCGGGCAGTTTCTACGCGTGAGCAGTATGGAGTTTCGCTATCTGGGCGGGCGAGCGTTGGATCTTATTGATACGCTGGATTGTAAGATTGATCAGTTTTATTCCAGAGGGTGTCAGGATAGCATTGTGTATGCGCGCTGGTCTGACCGTGAAGCAGGTGCCTGGGACCACAGTACGGCCATTGAATTATCCAACTTCAATTTGCAAGAAAATACCCTGAAGCCAGTTTTGGATTTACCGCGCTGCACCCAATCTTTTATTCGTAACGGCTGGATTGAACATTCAGAATTTGCCGGAGATTTAACCAATGGCCAGTGGGTGATTGAGGGGCTGGCAATTGAGTCGACGACTAACCCGCTAAAATTAGGTTATTGTCGCGCGTTGATCATTCAAAAAAGTATTCATAATCAAAGCGCCGGGTTTGATTACAGCACCACAGGTATTGAACCCTGGTCACTGCTGGCGGAAGGTGATCGCGGGCTGATGGAAATATCGGATTGGGGTGCCATCATTCAGGGATCGCTAAACTACGATTACATTACCTCTCAACACCACATGGATAACCGCAGCGATAAAGAGAAATGGTTCTATATTGGCGAATTTAATTTCTCCGATGAAGGCACGCAGATTCACGTACGTGTGGTGGGGACATCGCAAATATTATCGCAAAGCGCCACGCAAACTCAGCACTCTGGACGAACCCCGGAAGGTGTGGCCAATATTTACCTTCAGGCGCGCAATAGTGCCAATACCATTGGCAGCTGGTATGGCGAAGGCTCATGTCCGGTGACCAAAGTGCACATTGAAGGTGGTGCCACTCGCACTAAGCTTTACGTTAAATTGGCGCAATTCACCGGTTTTGCCACCGCGCAGGTGGAAACGAACGGCAAGGATCGGTACAAGGCGGGATTATGTTTTATCTTCCGTAAAAGCTATACCGCCTGTTCTGAAGCCGATGCGCAAAAGTTTGATGCAGCCCCTGTGGTGGCTTTCGAACAGCACTGGATTGGCAATGAAAAGGTGGGGTTTGGCTACAACAACGATAAGGAGTTGCTGTTAAATGGAACGGTTATCACTGGTCAGCCTGAAGAGTACGAACCGGGAAAATGGCGTACCCGGCGTTATTTGAAAGTCCGGGTGAATGGCAACGAATGGAGTATTCCTTTAAATAGTGCAACAGAGCCGTATATCTGAAGAGAAGCCAGCAACGGACGTTGCTGGCGTATTTTTCATCAAAGCATGTTGGATGAGATATACCGAAATAGTCGGAAGTGAGTTGCTTTAAAAATCAACTTCCCCAACGGCTGCGTAAATAATTTACCGCCTGCTGTGTTTGCGGTTGATTAAGGTAGTTTTCGCGGAACAGAATAGTGCCGTTAATTTGTGGCACAGAGTCATTGAGGTCGAGCTGTTTTTTCAGTTCCGGTACACCGCCATTAATGGTCCAGTCTGGTTCCATTTTGGAGGTTTCGCCGACTTTATACAGCGCCACACCGATATAGAGCTTGGTATGCGTGGGTTTCACCACGTTGGCCCACCAGTTAGCGAGCACATCGTAACGTGCAGCCTGGCGTGAAAATGGCCAGTAAATCTGCGGCGCGATGTAATCCAGCAGGCCCATCTGCACCCATTTACGAGTATCCGCGTAGGCTTCATCGTAAGCCGCCGCGCCGCGCGTGTCTGATCCCGCAGGATCGTGTGACAGGTTGCGCCAAACGCCGGCAGGGCTGACACCAAATTCGACATGCGGTTTTAGCTGTTTAATGGTGCGAGAGACTTGCTCAATCAGCTGTTGAGTATTGTGGCGTCGCCAGTCCGCTTTTGAGGCATAGCCCTGACCATACTGGCGAAATGTCGCGCTGTCATTCAGCGTTGAGCCGGGCGATTCCGCGTAGAAATAGTCATCAAACTGCACGCCATCGATATCGTAATGCGCAACGACCTCCGACACGATGCTGGTGATCCAGTCACGGGCATCGGGAATACCCGGATCTAACACAAAGCGGTCACCGGCGGTGCGAATCCAGTCTCGGTGGAGCACAAAAACGCTGGCTGGATGCAGGGAAAGTGTGCTGTTGAGTTCTGCCACCGTCGAGGGTTTCACATTGGTGGAAACGCGATAAGGGTTAAACCACGCATGCACTTTGATACCGCGTTTGTGCGCTTCATCCAGCATAAACTGTAGCGGATCGTAACCGGGATCTTCCCCAATCTTTCCGGTCATCATATCTGACCAGGGCAAAATTTTAGAGCGCCACAGCGCCGTGCCGTCCGGTTTCACCTGGAAGAAGACGGTATTAATGCCAAGACTTTTGAGTTTATCCAGCTTATCGGTCAGGGCCTTTTGTTGCTGGGTGATGCGATTTGCCGGGCTGGCATTCACTGAGGCTATGGGGGGCCAGTCAAGACGCGACACCGTGGTGAGCCACACACCTCGCACCGGTTCTGCGCTGACAGCGGGCTGAACAGGATGCGGTTTCGGCGTCACTGTCGGGAATGGGGTGACCAGTGATTTAGGCGGCTCGGAACTGCAGCTGGCTAAAAGCAGTGCAGCCAATAGCGTGGCCATTTTTTTCACGGGAGTCATACGGGGAAAACGCGCGGAACAGGCTATGATAAACTCCATTTTTTTCAATTTACTGTTCGAAGAGCCTCATTCTCTTCTCATCAGCTTTAAAGTCAATAAGAGCCCTCGGTAACGTTGTTATGCCATCCATGACGAACGCTGCCCACGGATCTCACTAAAAACAGGAATACACTGCCATGACATATGAAGACCTTTACCGCCGCATCGCGATGATTGTTTTCAGCTGTGGACCGCAAGGTGCGCGCGAATTAATCGTAAAAGCTGAACTGTTTGCCGATGACGAGGGCGGTGAATACCAGTTCGATTATCTGGATGAAAACGGCGAGCCAGACTGGTTTGAACCGGATGCACAGGCGATTGGCGATTTAACTGAAGCATTGAAAGATTTCCAACACTACTTCGTTGAGCACGATATGACCGAAGGCAAGCCGGTGTGGAATAAATGCGTTGTGGTGATTAACGTGCCGGAAGAGTCGATCAGTATCGATGTGCAATATGAGTAAGGCTTCCGGGCATCCTTGCCCGGAAATCTCTGGCGTTATGAACGCACTGCCACTAACGCCTCGCGCTCGCGCAAAGCGCGTTTACGATGCACGATGCGGCTGGTGATCAATACCGCTAAGGTGAGTAAACCGGTGGCGATGATTTCTGAGCGATGCGCCGGCATAAACAACATTGAGATCAGTACACCCACGATAAACACCATGGTCGCCCAGGTTAAGCCTGGGAACAGCCACATGCGATAACTTAAGGTCTCACCCCGCGCCTCGCGCTTTTTGCGCAACACCAGATGCGAAGCCGCTATCACCAGATAAACCAGCAACGCAATCGCCCCTGAACTGGCCAGCAGGAACTCAAATACCGCTGCGGGTGCCAGATAATTGGCAATCACCGCGAGAAATGCAGCGGCAGTTGAGGCGATGACTGCAACCCAGGGGGTACCGCTGCGTGTGGTTTTTGATGCAGCGGCAGGGGCATCCTGACGACGGGAAAGCGAATACAGCATGCGTGAAGCCGTGTAGAGCGCAGAGTTAAGACAGCTGCACACCGCGATCAACACCACCACATCGACGATTTGACGTGCGTAAGGAATATTCATCATCTCCATTGCCGTTTGATACGAACCGGCTTTCATCAGCGATGGGGTATTCCACGGCACCAGTGCAATCACGATGAATATCGACAGCAGGTAAAACAACGCAATACGCCAGATGACGGAGTTGGTGGCCTGCGTAATCTGCTTTTTCGGTTCACGTGATTCGGCTGCAGCGATGGTGACAATCTCTGTTCCCATAAAGGAGAACATGGTGGTCAGAATGGCGGCGAGTACGGCACCGATTCCGTTTGGCATAAAGCCGTGCGTGTCATAGAGGTGAGAAATGCCTTGTGTGCTGCTACCCGGCATCAGGCCAAAGATAGCCAGACTGCCGACAATCAGGAAGGCGACAATAGCGACCACTTTCAACAGAGCAAACCAGAATTCGAACTCACCGTAATTTTTTACGCTGAACAGGTTGCTGACCGTCAGGAACGTGGTGATCGCCAGAGTATATTCCCACACGGCAATCTGCGGGAACCAACTGTGTAATATCGTGCCTGCAGCATTGGCCTCAAGCGGAATGACCAACACCCAAAACCACCAGTAGAGCCAGCCAATGGTGAATCCAGCCCAGCGCCCCAGTGATTTATCTGCATAGGTGGAGAAAGAGCCGGAGTCCGGTGAGGCAACGGCCATTTCCGCTAACATGCGCATAATCAGCACCACTAGCGCACCGGCTGCGATGTAGGCCAGTAACACGGCGGGCCCCGCTTCAGCGATGGCGTGACCGGAACCGACAAACAGACCGGCGCCAATCACCCCGGCAATGGATAACATGCGGACATGACGCGGCTTTAAGCCTTGCGCGAGCGCATCGGCATTCTGTGAACTCATTGTTTTCTCCAGATTGTCTCTCGGGCTGTAACGTTGCACAGCCTGGCTGCAGCAGGTGAATAGCCAGCCCGCACGCGAGCTGGCTAAGCTGAGGGCCTATGAATCCTGATGTGCGCTCAGCACGTTGCTGAGAATCTCCAGCGCCTGGCTGAATTGCGCATCCGGAATAGTGAGCGGATAGAGGAAGCGAATCACGTTGCCTTGTGGACCACAGGTCAACAACAGTAAACCGCGCGCCATGGCGTGTTGCTGGATGGCCTGAGCGGTCTGCGCCTCGGCAAATTCCACCGCGACCATTGAACCCAATGCGCGAATATCGGTGATCGCGGAGCAGTGACGACGTGCCTCATTGAGGAATTCGACCAGTTTTGCACCCAGCTTCACTGAGCGGTCACACAGTTGTTCCTCGGCAATAATATCCAGCACCGCATGCGCAGCGGCAATGGCCAGCGGGTTTCCGGCGTAAGTGCCACCCAGACCACCAGGACCTGGCGCATCCATGATCTCTGCACGACCACTCACCGCAGACAGCGGCATGCCGCCCGCCAGACTTTTCGCCATGGTGATCAGGTCAGGTTTGACGGCGTAATGGTCCATGGCAAACAGTTTGCCGGTGCGACCAAAGCCGGTTTGCACTTCGTCGGCAATCAGCAGAATGCCGTGTTGATCAGCCAGCTGGCGCAGGCGAACTAGGAATTCAGCAGGGGCAATATGGAAGCCGCCTTCACCTTGCACCGGTTCCAGCACAATGGCCGCCACGTCTTGCGGCGCAATGTCCTGAGTGAAAATGTCCTGCAGGCTTGCCATCGCATCATCAACGCTAATGCCGGTCACGCTGTTGGGATAGCGAGCGTGCCACACGGAGGCGGGCATCGGGCCAAAGTCGCGCTTATACGGGGCCACTTTGCCGGTCATCGCCATCGTCATAAACGTACGACCATGGAACGCGTTACCGAAAGTGATAATGCCGTGACGGCGTGTGGCGGCGCGCGCAACTTTAACGGCATTCTCTACCGCTTCAGCACCGGTTGAGAAAAAGGCGGTTTTGGCTTTACCGGCGATGGGCACCACGCTGTTGATGCGCTCTGCCAGGCCGACATAGCTCTCGTAAGGCGTCACCTGGAATGCGGTATGGGTGAATTTTTCTAACTGTTCCGCGATGGCTTTCACAATGCGCGGATGACGGTGGCCGGTGTTGAGCACCGCGATACCACCGGCGAAATCAATCCAGCTATTGCCTTCGACGTCACGCAACGTGGCATTCTCTGCCTGATCGACATACCACTGGCAAAGATTACCGGTGCCACGTGGGAGTGCGTCATCTTTGCGTTGTTGCAGCTGGCTGTTTTTACCTTCCATAACCTTTCCTTAGCGATAAGCGTCTTTACAAATCACGACAAACACGCTTATTTATCCCTGCGCTAAGGTTTGTTGCCAGAGCCACTTTTACAGAAAAGGATGGAGCCAATTGCGGAGTTTGTACGCCGATCATGTATTAGAACGTTTGCAGTTTATGCCGGAAGGGACGTTGCAGCAGCGTCTGTTGGCGTGTATGCAGGCGGCGATTGCTGAGGGGATTTTTCCACGCGCCACGCGATTACCGGCCACGCGCGATATGGCACGGGAATTATCGGTGTCACGTAATACCGTACTTAACGTTTATGAAAATTTGATGTCACAAGGCTATGTTACCGCGCGCACCGGCAGCGGAACCTGGATCGCCGAAACACTGCCTGAAGGCTGTTTAAACAGCCCGCGTGGCGATGACCTGACGCTGCCGCTCAGCGCGAAAGCGGCGGCGATTTCTAAACGCGGTGCATCGCTGTTGGGCCATGCCAACGCCTCGCCTTATCAATGGGGCGCGTTTGTGCCAGGCGCGCCGGATGTCACGCAGTTCCCGCACAAACTATTTAGTCAGATTCAGGCGCGATTAAATCGCGAGCCCGATATCGATCGGCTGATTTACAGCAGCAATGGCGGCTGCCCGCAATTGCGACAGGCGCTGGCGGACTATCTCAGCGTGGCCCGTTCGGTGCGTGCGGATGCGGATCAAATCATCATTACCGAAGGCATCCATCAGGCGGTTGATCTGGTCACGCGCGTACTCTGCGATCCGGGGGATACCGCGTGGATTGAAGAACCTGGCTATTGGGGAACACGTAATCTTTTACGCATCAATGGGTTGAAAATTCAGGCCATGCCGGTCGACGATCAGGGCATTATTCCTGACTTACCGCCCCGCAGTCGGGCGCCAAAAGTGATATTTGTGACACCGTCACACCAATACCCATTGGGCGTTCATCTCAGCCTTGAAAGACGTAAGCAGTTGCTGGATTTGGCCAGCAAACATAAAACCTGGTTGGTAGAGGATGACTACGACAGTGAGTTTCGCTTCGCGGGGCAGCCTTTTCCCTCGCTGCAAGGTTTTGAACCCGATGCGCCGGTAATTTACATGGGCACGTTCAGCAAAACGCTCTATCCGGCACTGCGACTGGGTTATCTGGTGGTGCCAAAAGCGCTGGCTCAACCCCTGCGCGTTGCGGCGGCGGAACTCTATCGTGGCGGGCATCTGCTGGTGCAGCGAGCGCTGGCGGAGTTTATCCAGAAAGGGCATTACATGGCGCACATTCGTCGTATGCGCAAACTCTACAGTCAGCGTCGTCGCTTCTTAGCCGGTCTGATTGAGCGCTATCTTGGCGCTGATTTTATGCCTCGCGTCAATCATGAGGCGGGTTTGCATCTGGTGATTAACCTGCCTGCGGGATGTGATGATGTGGCGATCACCGCTCTGGCGCTGCGACGCGGCGTGAAGGTCAGGCCTTTATCGCAATATTATATGCATCAACAGGAGCGGCGCGGCTTGCTGCTGGGCTATGCCTGCGTGGATGAGCGTCAGTGTCAGGATGCATTTGGCGTGCTGAAGGCTTGTTTGGTGGAGAGCGGAGTTATCGCGCGTTCGTAGGCCGGTCCGCTGGTAAAAACGGTGATGGGCGGCCCGCAGGCCGCACCCTTGCAGGACTAAGCGATGCTGTTTAAACGCTGCACGACATCGTGACTCAACACAAGATCGCCACTGGCGAGATTCTGCTGGAGATGTTCTGGTGATGATGTGCCGGGAATCAACAGAATGTTCGGCGAACGTTGAAGTAACCAGGCCAGTGCGACCTGCAATGTAGTGGCATTCAACTCCTCGGCTACTGCGGTAAGCTGCCCGGATTGCAGCGGGGAGAAACCACCCAATGGGAAGAACGGCACATAAGGAATGCCTTGTGCAGCCAGTTGATCGACCAAGGCTTCATCCTGTCGATTCGCCAGGTTGTAAAGGTTCTGCACGCAGGCGATGGGCGTCATTTTCTGCGCATCGGACACTTGTTTGGCCGTCACGTTGCTCAGACCGATATGCTTAACCAGGCCGCACTCTTTAAGCTTGATCATCGCTTCGACCTGCGGTTCCAGTGAGCCTTCAGCTGGTGCATGCACGTCGAGCATCGAGCGCAGGTTCACGACTTCCATCACCTCGAGACCCAGATTACGCAGGTTATCTTCCACCGCTTGCGTCAACTCATCGGGCGAAAAAGCGGGCAACCAGCCTCCTTTCGCATCGCGGCGGGCTCCGACTTTAGTGACGATCACCAGGTCATCGGAATAAGGATGCAGGGCTCTCTTAATCAGTTGGTTGGTAATGTGCGGGCCGTAAAAGTCGCTGGTATCGATATGATTTACGCCTGCAGCGACAGCATCACGTAGCACCTGTAATGCTCGATTCTCATCGGCTGGCGGCCCGAATACGCCTTTGCCCGCCAGCTGCATAGCGCCATAACCGAGGCGTTTAACCTGACGATCACCCAAAGTATAGGTATTTGCGTTGTGAGACATGGAAAACCTCCTTCGTCGATGTGTGTACAGATTGTAATCGACACATCGCTGTGCAACTATCCGGTTAAATCAGGACACAGTGTACGGAATAGCGAACAATGGCATCGGATATTGCACTGCTGCATGCGGTGGTGGCGGTGGCAAAAGCGGGTGGGTTCCGTGAGGCGGCCCGCATGACGGGAAGCAATCCTTCACGTTTAAGCGATGCAGTAAGGCGAGCGGAGGAGCAGTTGGGTGTACGGCTGTTCAATCGCACCACGCGTACCGTCGCGCTCACTGAAGCAGGCAGGGCGTTAATGACGCGCCTAATGCCAGCCATGAATGAAGTGGATGCGGCACTCGATTCGCTTAATCATTTTCGCAGCACACCAGGCGGCACGTTGCGGCTCAATGTGCCGGTTAGCGCAGCCCGACTGGTTTTGCCCTCCATCGTGCCCGGTTTTCTGGCGCGTTATCCCGATATTCAATTGGAAGTGGTAGCGGAAAGCAATGTGCAGGATATCTTCCGTGACGGTTGTGATGCGGGGATTCGTTACGATGATCATCTGGAGCAGGATATGGTGGCACTGCCGATTGGCCCACGTGTGCAACGCTTTGCCGCTGCGGCGTCATCCGCCTACCTGACTCAATTTGGTACCCCTCAACACCCACGTGAGCTGTTACATCATCGTTGTTTATATGGCCGTTATGCCACTGGCGTGATTGCTGATTGGGAGTTTGAAAAGGGCGAAGAGGTGGTGCGTTTACAGCTGAAAGGGCCATTGATATGCAGCATCGGCGCGGCTATGGATCTTACTGTCGCGGCCGCGGTAGCCGGCGCAGGCGTGGTGTATTTGTTTGAAGATTGGATCAAACCCGCGCTGGATAATGGCAGCCTGCAACCAATACTGAGCGATTGGTGGCAGAGTTTTTCCGGACTGTGGCTTTACTATAACGATCGTCGTTTGATCCCCGCACCGTTACAAGCCTTCCTCGACTATGTGCGCGAACTCAATGCGCAGCCGCAGGCGGGTTAACCAGCAGTCCGGACATCAGTACGCGAAACGCATCAACCGCGCGCGGAAGCGCAGCCACCGGCTCGCTGGAGGCGGCAATCCACAACGCGGCATTCAAGGCGGCACCGTTCACCAGATGAGCCGCCGCTTCAGTATCCATCGGCTTCACCGTGCCTTCTGCAATCAGCGCATAGAGCATGTCTGCCGTGGTGCGCAGACAGGCAGTTTGATTGGGCCACTGTGAAGGATCGCCGAGCACAGCGGGACCATCAAGCAGCATGATGCGTTGCACCTCTGGCTCCAGGGACATCTCAATGTAGGTAATCGCTTCCGCCAGAAAGGCATGCCACTTTGATTCAAACTGCTGCCCAGCGGCACGCATCTGTACCAAAATCTCTGCGTCGATCTGGTCGATAACGGCTTGTAATAGACCCTTTTTATCGCCGAAATTGTGATAAAGCGCCCCCCGCGTCAACCCTGCTTCAGCGGTCAGATCATCCATTGATGCGGCGCTATAGCCTTTCTCTGCGAAGGCCCTTCGAGCAGCCCCAATCAATTTTGCCCGCGTTTCTTCTACCTGTTCTGTTCGTCGTTTGGCTGCCATAGCAACTCCAAAATTTGCATTGACATACGCTGCGTATGTTATCCATATTAATACATACGCGGCGTATGTTAAAGCGATAACCGGGTTAGCTACCCGGTTTACCCTTTTTTCCATCAGGAGAGCGATTATGAACAAACGTGATGCCATTTTTCCAGCGGGACGTCAGGCGCTGTATGAAATTAACCAATATTCTGCCGCAATACGTTCCGGGGACCTGTTATTTGTCTCGGGCCAGGTAGGAAGTCGGGATGACGGTTCTGCGGAACCTGATTTTGCACGTCAGGTCAATCTGGCGTTTGAAAACCTGCAAGCCGTGCTGAAAGCGGCGGGATGCACTATGGATGATGTGGTGGATGTCACCAGTTTCCATACCGATCCTGAAAACCAATTTGCCATCGTGAATGAGGTGCGTTTACGGCATTTCGGTGAGCCGCCGTACCCAAACTGGACGGCAGTGGGGGTAAACTGGTTGGCGGGGTTCGATTTTGAAATCAAGGTGATCGCGCGAATTCCTCAGTAGTTCAGCGTGCCGCACAGGGAGGTGTGTCTGTTGAATCAGCGCGCCCGGCGAACAATCTGCAATACTGCCAGGGCAATGATTGCAGAAATAGCAGCCTTGATCAGAAGTAGGGTGAAATCGTATTTATCCATCGCTGTTTCACCATCACCGGATACGCTGACTAAATGGCTAATGAGTCCATCGGGGATCAACACGATGCCGGCAATAAGGATGATAAAGAAAATCAGTATTCTCATTTGATTTCACACTTTGAGTAATCAGGAACACCGCGCACATCAATTCGCCCATAGGCAAGCAACCCATTGCCACCGGGAACCTTGACTTTAGGCCGACTGAGTAGCGTACGCCTCAGGCTGTGGAATTCATTGGCACGGTAAAGTGTAATGCAGCCCCATGAAACCCCAGAGCCGTCAGTATTCAGCGGGTGCAAACGAAAACTGCCACGACGATTGCCGTTTACAAAAACATAATCATTCATGGTTTGACTGTTATAGAGAGCGAACCATTCCGCATGATGATTGCGATATAAATGTGCCATATCTATTGCTTCAGCACGTAGGCGGTTTAAAAACTCCCCTCTGGCCGATCAACTATCCAATATGTGCCAGGCGGAATAGCCGCTTTTTCTTTATCTGAGCAGTCGGGATTATTTATATAACGTTCAATTCCCGATAATACGTCAAAAGTACCAATGCCATAGCATTCGAGCGGCAACGTTTTACCATCTCGCGACAGCTTCTTGTAATCCATGGTGCAAACCTGCATCAGCAACACTCCTGTCATCTATGTCCGGTGAATGGCAGCGCAGAATGAAGGCGTTTATACCAGTCAGGAATGGAGAGAGTTTACACAAGGATATATGGCTATTAAGTGACAAGAAGGGAATTGTTCGACCGATCAATATGTTATCAGAATCATCCTGGAAATGGGGTGCTGGATATTTGTAGTTAAAGATGGCAGGCAATAAAAAAGCCGATAACCGTTGCCAGTTATCGGCTAGATCGTATAAGTCGAAATTACGCGTTCAGCAACTGATTCGCGGTTTTCTCAACCAGCGCCAGCAAGACTTTGATGTCTTCCAGCGTCACGGTCGGGTTCAGCAACGTCAGTTTCAGGCAGGTAATGCCCTGATTTTCAGTTACGCCAACGTTAGCACGGCCTGAATCCAGCAGCGCATCGCCGATACGCTGGTTGAACAGAGCAATCTGCGCGATATCGGTCAGTTGCTCTGGACGATAGCGGAACAGCACGCTTGCCAGTTGTGGCTGCATCACCAGCTCAAGGCGTGGTTCTGAAGCAACAAACTTCGCCACTTCCTGTGCCAGCGTCACACCGTGATCGATGATCGCGGCATACTGTTTCTGGCCCAGCGCTTCCAGACCCATCCACAGTTTCAATGCATCGAAACGACGCGTGGTCTGCAGAGATTTGGATACCAGGTTAGGAACACCGGCTTCTTCATCGAACTCAGAGTTCAGGTAAGCCGCCTGATAACGCATCAGCTCGTAGTGACGCTCGTCTTTCAACAGGAATGCGCCACAGCTGATGGTCTGGAAATACTGTTTGTGGAAGTCGAGAGTCACCGAATCCACTAACTCCAGTCCGTCCAGGTAGTCACGATATTTTTCAGACAGCAGCAGTGCACCACCCCAGGCTGCATCGACATGCATCCAAATGTTGTGCTCAGCTGCGATGCCCGCGATTTCGCGCAGTGGATCAATCGCACCCGCATCGGTAGTGCCAGCAGTCGCGACAATCGCCAGAATCTGCTCGCCATTGGCTTCGGCCTGCGCCAGTTTGGCTTTCAGGTCGTTAACGTCCATGCGTGCGAACTGATCAGACTTTACCTGCACTACAGAATTGTAGCCGTGGCCAAGCAGCGCCATGTTTTTCTGTACAGAGAAGTGCGCGTTCTCAGAACACAACACTTTGATCTTACGCAGATCGCCAGTGATGCCGTCCAACTGCACTGAATGACCTTGACGCTGATAGAACGCATCACGCGCCAGCATCAAACCCATCAGGTTGCTTTGTGTGCCACCACTGGTGAACACGCCAGCATCGCCTGCTGGGTAACCCACCTGTGCGCGCAACCATTCGATCAGTTTGACCTCAATGATGGTGGCAGAAGGGCTCTGATCCCAAGAGTCCATGCTCTGGTTGGTGGCGTTGATCAACACTTCTGCAGCCTGGCTAACCACCAGGCTAGGGCAGTGCAGGTGCGCCACACACTGTGGGTGGTGCACTGACAGGCTGTCTTTCAGGAAATACTCAATCGCGCGTTCAATCGCGGCCTGGTTACCCAGGCCGTTTGGATTGAAGTCGAGCGTGATACGCTCGCGCAGTTCGGCAACGCTTTTGCCTTGATACATCTCAGGCTGTTGCAGCCACTGCACAACCGCGGCGCTGCTCTGGGCAATCGCCTGCTGGTACGCCTCAATGCTCTGTGCAGAGGCGGCCAGAATCGGGTTTACTTCAGACATTTACTCTTCCAATCAAACAGGTTTGACGCCAGCGCCAATCAGCGCCTGCTCAAATTTATCCAGGAAAATCGCCAGCTCTTCGTTGGTGATCAGCAGTGACGGCAACAGACGCAGTACTGCACCGTGACGACCGCCACGCTCCAGAATCAGACCTGCTTCGAAGCACTTCTTCTGCAGCAGTGCAGAGAGTTCACCATCAGCCGGCAGGCTACCCATATGGTCAGCCGCTTCGTTTGGTTTAACGATCTCGATACCGATCATCATACCCAGACCGCGGATGTGGCCGATAACCGGGAAGCGCTTCTGCATCTCAGCCAGCTGTGCTTTCAGCCATTCACCTTGTTCAGCCACTTTACCGGCGATGTTCTGCTCGGTCAGGACTTTCAGGGTCGCCAGACCGGTTGCCATCGCCAGCTGGTTGCCGCGGAAAGTACCGGTGTGGTGACCTGGAGACCAGGCGTCGAACTGCTTTTTGATACCCAGAACAGCCAGTGGCAGACCACCACCTACTGCTTTAGACATCACGATGATATCTGGCTCAATGCCTGCGTGTTCGAAGGCAAAGAATTTGCCGGTACGGGCAAAGCCAGCCTGAACTTCATCAAGAATCAGCAGAATGCCGTGTTCCTGAGTCACTTTACGGATGCGCTGCAGCCACTCTACCGGAGCAGGGTTCACACCGCCTTCACCCTGAACAGCTTCCAGGATAACAGCTGCAGGCTTGCGCACGCCGCTTTCCACGTCGTTGATCAGGTTTTCGAAGTAGTAAGTCAGGGCTTTCACGCCCGCTTCACCGCCGAGACCCAGTGGGCAACGGTACAGATGCGGGTAAGGCATGAACTGCACTTCTGGCATCATGCCGTTAACGGCTTCTTTCGGTGACAGGTTGCCGGTCACCGCCAGCGCGCCATGAGTCATACCATGGTAACCACCAGAGAAGCTGATCACACCGCTACGGCCCGTGACTTTCTTCGCCAGCTTCAGTGCTGCTTCAACCGCATCCGCACCGGAAGGACCGGTGAACTGCAGGCAATATTCTTTACCCTGGCCAGGCAGCAGCGAGAGCAGAGATTCTGAGAATTGATCTTTCAGAGGTGTCGTCAGATCAAGAGTATGTAACGGCAAGCCGCTGGTAATGACATTTTGGATGCTCTGCAGAACATCAGGATGGTTATGACCAAGTGCCAGCGTCCCTGCGCCAGCCAGGCAGTCAAGATATTGTTTATTCTCGACATCTGTGATCCACACGCCGTTGGCTTTGGCAATCGCTAAAGGCAACTTGCGCGGGTAGCTCCTGACGTTTGATTCAAACTCAGCCTGACGGGCCAAGAATGCGTCGTTGTTTCCATTGAATGCGTTGGCACCAAAATTATCAATACGGACTTTATCCGTCATCATATCTCTCCTTCAACCGGGGCTCGTGATGGCTGGCCGATTGACTAGTTGAACAAAAAAGTATCAGTGGTTTAAAAAACGCGGCCAATATAGAGCCTTTTGACGTACATCACAATGATTTATTTTGTTTAGATTTGTTTATTCTTTTCATATAGGAATCAGGGCGTTGGCCACTAATTGGCCGGCTATTTTAGCGCCAGCAGATGAAGTGGTTATTAAATAATCGTGTTAATAAAAAGACTTATGCCCGCCAGAGCAATCCAGGGACCAAAAGCAAGGGGTTGATGAAGGTCACGTTGCCAGCCCATTTTGGCGATAAACAGCGCACAAATTGCCCCGCTACAAGCCAGTAACAGCACATAGGGTAAAAGTGCCCAACCCAACCACGTGCCTAATGCTGCTACTAACTTTGCGTCTCCCAAACCCAATGCCAGTCTCCCGCTAAAATATTGATATATATAGCGGATTAGCCAGAGCGCGCTGTAACCCATCACCGCACCAAAGACGGCATCACGGAGTGAGCCTGGTAGCCATTCGACGGCCTTTAATAATAGCCCAAGCCAAAGCAATGGCAGAGTGATGACATCTGGCAACAAATAATGCTCGTAATCGATAATCGCGACGGTCAGCAGCAGCCAAAACAGCACAAGTAGGGCGAGCAGTGATTTATCAATCGGGAGGAGCGCGACAAATAATAGGCTGATTGTTGCACAAGCAGTTTCTGTTAATGGATA
This sequence comes from Pantoea sp. SM3, assembly GCF_000963995.1. Classification (NCBI taxonomy): domain Bacteria; kingdom Pseudomonadati; phylum Pseudomonadota; class Gammaproteobacteria; order Enterobacterales; family Erwiniaceae; genus Pantoea; species Pantoea sp. SM3. The sequence goes on along the minus strand of NZ_JZRD01000019.1, from coordinate 10,056 downwards.
GCGCAGGCTGATAGCACAACGGCAAAAATGACACCGACCGCGTAGTAACAGCCAACTCACGACCGGGATATTGTCTCGCCAGCGCAAACACTTTTTGCAAACCGGACAGTGTGAAGCCGGTTGCCGTATATCCACGCCATTGCCTGGCTGTAAAATCTGCAGTGGCACGCGATGAATAACGACATTAATAAAGCTACCGATGCTTAAGGCTATCACCGTAGCCAGCAACCACAGTATCCACTCCATGTTGACCTCTTTTTCCTTACCGGTTTCATCGAAAAGAAACCTACGCCTGAAGCGCGAAGGAGGCGAGTATCTGCGGGGAATTACGGTGTGTTTCATCGCGTTTCACGATCGGTGTTCAGGCAATGAGGAACATATGCCGTTCGCGACTTAACCGGTACCGCTTCACCATTGGAAGGATGAGTGCCTAAAATTCTACAGCGGGTAAACAGGCGGTGCAGAGTGGTGGGAGTAAGACGGAGTCTGTGGTGATGTTGGATGCGTATAGCGAAAGGCGCACTGCTCACAGTGCTAACAGCAGCCAATGCATCATGACTGCTGTTTGAACATCTGGATGGCTTCTTGCACGTTGCTGGTAGCCAGGGACATCACACGGTCATTATTGAGAAACACGTCATAGTGACCTGCATTGTAGCGGAAGACGTAAAGATCTCCGCGAAAGCGCAACCCTTTGGTTTTCACCCCAATATGATGGCGACGCAGGGCAGCCTGCGCCAGCCTGTCAGCTCCGGTGTTCATCTTCATCCCCTCCATTCGTTTCAACGCTAATATCCCGACATAGAGTATGGTTTGAAGCTTAGCTTAACCTTAAGAACAGTGCTGCGACTTTGCTAACAGACTGTTTCATTTTCATTTTTCATTCATCTCTATACTTCAATTTTTGCCGTTCAAAAAAGCAGCAAACGAAATGTTTCAGGTATTTGGTCATCTTGATGAAACTTTGGTGACGCCTAAATAGCGAGACAAAACGGTTGAGCGCACATCTTCTACCAATCCTCAACATCTAAGAGAAAATGCCGCTTGTGCGTCACCCATTTAATGTTCAGTTAAGTTTTCATGCGTATTTTGTTCTGCAGGCAATAAGACAGGTGTGCTTAAGTTTTTTTGCTGTTGGTTAAAAAATTAACACTTAGTGCTATCTAAACTTTTCCTTGTAATCTAAGTTTAAACAGCAAGTTACTGAATATTGTTATGGATCTGAATCACTGCACACTGCAAGTGGCCCTATTGCAGGCAATTTTAGGTGTCAAACGTTAAGGTAAACTTATGACTTTTCTTCCATTCTCGCGCCCCGCTCTGGGCGAGGAAGAGTTAGCGGCAGTAAAAGAGGTTTTTGAATCAGGTTGGATCACCACCGGCCCGAAAAATGCGGCGTTGGAACAAGCCTTTTGCCAGTTAACCGGCAATCAACATGCGATTGCTGTCAGTTCCGCCACGGCAGGCATGCACGTCACCCTCCTCGCGTTAAACATCCAGCCTGGTGATGAGGTGATTACACCTTCACTGACGTGGGTATCCACCATCAACATCATTACGCTGCTGGGTGCAACGCCAGTGATGATTGATGTTGATCGCGATACGCTGATGGTCACGCCTGAGCAAATTGAAGCGGCCATCACGCCAAAGACGCGTGCCATCATTCCGGTGCATTACGCCGGTGCTCCTGCGGACATTGATGCCATTCGCTCCATTGCTGAACGCCATGGCATCGCAGTGATCGAAGATGCGGCGCACTCTGCAGGTTGTTATTACAAAGGTCAGCATGTCGGTAATAAGGGCACGGCTATTTTTTCTTTCCATGCCATTAAAAACATGACCTGCGCGGAAGGTGGCTTGATTGTTACCGATGATGCTGAGTTGGCCGATCGCATGCGCAGCCTGAAATTCCACGGCCTGGGTGTTGATGCTTATGACCGTCACACGCATGGCCGTAAACCGCAGGCTGAAGTGATTATGCCTGGGTTCAAATACAATTTACCTGACATTAGCGCTGCCATTGCGCTGGTTCAGTTGAACAAACTGCCCGCCATCAATGCTCGCCGTGCAGAGATTGCCCAACGCTATTTAAAAGAACTGGCTGATACGCCATTCCTGCCATTGTCCCAACCCACCTGGGCGCATCAACACGCCTGGCATTTGTTCATCATTCGCGTTGATGAAGCGCAGTGTGGACTCAGCCGCGATGCTTTAATGGAAACGCTGAAGGCTCATGACATCGGCACCGGTTTGCATTTCCGCGCGGCACATACCCACAAATATTATCGCGAACGCTACCCACAGCTTTCCTTGCCAAACACGGAATGGAATAGCGACCGCATTTGTTCAATACCGCTGTTCCCAGATATGAGCGATGACGACGTTAGCCGCGTGATCGGTGCATTACGTCATATCGCTGGAGTTTGATTGACATGCTCGAAGAAAAAATCATTCGTAAAGTCTCCGTGGTGATCCCGGTTTACAACGAAGAGGAAAGCCTGCCAGAGTTGGTGCGTCGCACCGATGCAGCATGTGCTGTGCTGAATCTCGACTATGAGATTTTGCTGGTGGATGACGGTAGTAGCGACCGCTCAGGTGAGATGATCGCCGATGCCGCTGACATGCCCGGAAGTCATGTGGTCGGCGTATTGCTGAACCGCAACTATGGACAGCACTCGGCAATCATGGCGGGTTTTAGCCATGTATCAGGCGACCTGATTATCACACTGGATGCGGATTTGCAGAATCCCCCCGAAGAGATCCCCAATCTGGTGCAAGCCGCTCAGCAGGGTTATGACGTGGTCGGTACCGTGCGTCAAAATCGTCAGGACAGTTGGTTCCGCCGCCGTGCTTCACGCACCATTAACCAGCTGATTCAACGCGTCACCGGGAAAGCGATGGGTGACTATGGCTGTATGTTACGTGCTTATCGCCGTCACATTGTTGATGCCATGCTCAACTGTCACGAGCGCAGCACCTTTATTCCTATCCTGGCCAACACCTTTGCGCGCCGCACGATTGAACTGCCTGTGGCCCACGCCGAGCGCGAATTTGGTGATTCGAAATACAGCTTTATGAAGCTGATCAATCTGATGTACGACCTGGTGACTTGCCTGACCACTACGCCACTGCGCCTGCTGAGTATTGTCGGCAGTCTGATTGCGTTGGCCGGTTTTGCCTTCTCACTGGTGCTGATTGTATTGCGCCTGTTCCTCGGTGCCGACTGGGCCGGAGACGGGGTGTTCATGCTGTTTGCGGTGCTGTTTATTTTTGTCGGCGCGCAGTTTATCGGTATGGGCCTGCTCGGCGAATACATCGGCCGAATTTACAACGACGTACGCGCTCGTCCGCGCTACTTCATTCAACGTGTTATTAACTCGCAGAAAGATGTCTCCTCTGTACAGGAAATTGAGCAATGAAAACTATCGTCTTCGCCTATCACGATATGGGCTGTGCAGGTATTACTGCGCTGTTAAATGCGGGTTTCGAAATCAGCGCGATCTTCACCCATGCTGATTCTGCTAATGAGAACCACTTCTTTGGTTCTGTCGCCCGTTTGGCGGCTGAGCATGGTATCCCGGTGTATGCGCCGGAAGATGCCAACCATCCGCTGTGGGTCGACCGCATTAAATCCATGGCACCGGATTACATTTTCTCCTTCTACTATCGTAATCTGCTCAATGACAGCATCCTCAGCAGCGCGCGTCTGGGCGCCTTCAACCTGCACGGTTCACTGTTGCCTAAATATCGCGGACGCGCGCCACTCAACTGGGCGTTAGTGAATGGCGAGACTGAAACCGGAGTGACCCTGCATCGCATGGTGAAACGCGCAGATGCGGGCGATATCGTGGCACAGCAGCGTGTCGCGATTGAGGAGCAAGACAACGCGTTAACTCTGCATCGCAAACTGACGACCAGTGCATCGCAATTGCTGGAACAGGCACTGCCGGCCATGAAGCGTGGCGAGATTGTGGCGATTCCTCAGGATCACACTCAGGCGACCGTGGTCGGCCGCCGTACGCCAGAAGACGGCCGCATTCTGTGGGAGCAGTCTGCACAGTCAATCAACAACCTGGTTCGTGCGGTCACCGATCCATGGCCGGGCGCATTTGCTTTCGCGGGAACCGTGAAGTTTGTCGTGTGGAAAGGGCGCGTACATGCTGATGCGGCAAAAGCTAAGCCAGGCACAGTGATTTCCGTTGAGCCTTTCCTGATTGCTTGCGGGGAAGGTGCACTGGAAGTGATGACCGGACAAAGTGATAATGGCGTCTATATGAACGGCAGCCAGTTGGCGCAGAGTCTGGGGATGGTGCCGGGCGCGCTGTTGTACTCTCAGCCTGTGGCGGCAGTAAAACGTCGCACACGCGTGCTGATTCTGGGAGTGAACGGGTTCATCGGTAACCACTTAACCGAACGTTTACTGCAAGATGATAACTTCGAAGTTTACGGTCTGGATATCGGGTCAGATGCTATCAGCCGTTTCCTCGATCAGCCGCGCTTCCATTTTGTTGAAGGTGATATCAGCATTCACTCAGAGTGGATCGAATATCACATCAAAAAATGTGATGTGGTGTTGCCACTGGTGGCGATTGCTACCCCGATTGAATACACCCGTAACCCGCTGCGCGTGTTTGAGCTCGATTTCGAAGAGAACCTCAAGATCATCCGTGATTGCGTAAAATACAAAAAACGCATCATTTTCCCTTCCACGTCAGAAGTGTACGGTATGTGCACCGATAAACACTTCGATGAAGATCACTCCAACCTGGTGGTGGGACCTATCAACAAACAGCGCTGGATCTATTCGGTCTCCAAACAGCTGCTGGATCGTGTGATTTGGGCTTATGGCGAAAAAGAAGGGCTGCGTTTCACGCTGTTCCGTCCATTCAACTGGATGGGCCCGCGTCTTGATAACCTCAATGCCGCGCGTATCGGCAGTTCCCGTGCGATCACGCAATTGATCCTTAATCTGGTGGAAGGTTCACCGATCAAGTTAATCGATGGTGGTGCACAGAAGCGCTGCTTCACTGACATTCGTGATGGTATTGAAGCTTTGTTCCGCATCATTGAGAACAAGAAAAACAACTGTGACGGTCAGATCGTCAACATCGGTAACCCGGAAAACGAGGCGAGCATCAAAGAGTTGGCGGAACGCCTGCTGGCAAGCTTTGAACGTCATCCGCTGCGCAACCAATTCCCGCCGTTCGCCGGTTTCCGCGAAGTAGAGAGCAGCAGCTACTACGGTAAAGGTTATCAGGACGTCGAGCATCGTAAGCCGTCAATCAAAAACGCGCGTCGCTTGCTGGACTGGACGCCGACCATTGAGATGGATACCACGATCGATAACACGCTGGATTTCTTCCTGCGCACCGTTGAGCTGCAGGATAAGCCATGAAGAAAATTGGTTTGCGCGTAGATGTTGATACCTGGCGTGGAACCAAACTCGGCGTTCCGGCGCTGCTAGAGCAGTTTAGCCTGCATCAGTTGCAGGCCAGTTTCTTCTTTAGCGTTGGGCCGGATAACATGGGGCGCCACTTGTGGCGCCTGATGAAACCGCGCTTCTTATGGAAAATGCTGCGCTCGCGTGCAGCTTCCCTGTACGGCTGGGATATCTTATTGGCTGGCACCGCCTGGCCAGGACGTGAGATTGGCCGCGGTCTGGAGGAGATCATCAGCGCCACAGCCGATCATCATGAAGTCGGTCTGCACGCCTGGGATCACTTTGCCTGGCAAACCTGGGCAGGCGTGTGGCCAGAGGAGAAGTTGCTGGAACAGATTTCGCGTGGGAAAGCCGCACTGGAAGCGATTATCGGTGACACTGTCACTTGCTCTGCCGTGGCCGGATGGCGAGCGGATGGCCGCGTTGTTGCCGCTAAGCAGACCTTCGGTTTCATCTACAACAGTGATTGTCGTGGTACTGGACCCTTCTTGCCTCGCCTGCGTGATGGCAGCTTAGGCACGGTGCAAATCCCCGTAACATTGCCAACCTGGGATGAAGTCGTAGGACAGTCGGTTAGCGCCGCTGACTACAACGATTTCATTCTTGAGCAGATGCTCGCAGCCGAAGGGGCGCCGGTGTATACCATTCATGCTGAAGTCGAAGGCATTATTGGTTCTCGGGCATTTGGCGAGTTATTAACCCGCGCGGAGCAACAAGGCATTCATTTCTGTCCTCTGAGCGAGCTGTTACCTGACGATCTCAGCACACTCCCGCAGGGCAATCTGGTACGTGGGCATATACCCGGACGCGAAGGCTGGCTGGGCTGCCAGAGCTAAACGTTAACAGGAAACTTTATAGGAACCACGGATGCGTACAGGCACCAAAACGGCGCTGCTCCTGGCGCTTTTCGCGCTTTATTATCTTATCCCGATCGAATTCCGCGCCTTATGGCAGCCGGATGAAACCCGCTACGCTGAAATCAGCCGTGAAATGCTGGTTAATGGCAATTGGGTGGTACCGCACTTCTTTGATTTGCGTTATTTCGAAAAGCCCATCGCGGGTTATTGGGTCAACAATATCGGCCAGCTTTTGTTTGGTCATACCAACTTCGGTGTACGCGCCGGTTCGATTTTTTGCACCACACTCAGTGCAGTATTGATTTACTGGCTGGGTCATCAGATGTTTGCCAGCCGGAAAATCGCTCTGACCGGCAGCATCATTTTTCTCACTTCGCTTCTGGTGTATGGCATTGGCACTTACGCGGTGCTGGATCCTATTCTGCTGTTGTGGATGGTTGCCGCGATGTGCAGCTATTGGCTGGTGGCGCAAGCTTCTACGACGCAACAGCGTCTGTGCGGCTATGTGCTGCTGGGCGCAGCCTGCGCGATGGGCTTTATGACCAAAGGCTTCCTCGCGCTGGCGGTGCCGGTATTGGCGATAGTGCCCTGGGCTATTTGGCAAAAACGCTTCGGTGAGTTATTGCGCTGGGGACCTTTGACCATCATCGTTGCCGCACTGCTCAGTGCGCCGTGGGCGCTGGCCATTTATCGTCAGGAAGGGGATTTCTGGCATTACTTCTTCTGGGTTGAGCATATTCAGCGCTTTGCAGAGAAAGATGCACAGCACAAAGCACCCTTCTGGTATTACCTGCCGGTGTTGCTGGCGGGATGCCTGCCGTGGCTGGCGCTGCTGCCGGGCTCACTGATGGGCGCATGGCGCCAGCGCAGTCAACATGCGGGAGCCGTTTACCTGTTAAGTTGGGTGATCTTGCCACTGTTGTTCTTTAGCATCGCTAAAGGGAAACTGCCGACCTACATTCTGCCGTGCTTTGCACCTATAGCACTGTTGATGGCGCATTATGCGCACAGTGGTTCTGCACAGTTAGAGAAGGTGTTTAAAGTTAATGGCTGGATTAACCTGCTGTTTGGCGCCATAACCACCTTAGTCCTGTTGGTGGTGATTGCACCATGGGGATTGGCGCACAAGCCCGTTTATACCCATGATGAAATACTGCCGTTAATCTGTGGCGTACTGGCCTTTGTCGGCTGGGGCATTATGGGGTGGTTCAGTCTCAAACCGGGTGCCTGCCGTTGGCAACTGGCGGCACTTTGTCCCTTAACGCTGGCGCTACTTATCGGCTTCGCGATACCGCAGAAGGTTCGTGATTCCAAACAGCCGCAGAGTTTTGTACAGGCTGTGCATCATCAACTGGCAGACAGCCGTTATTTGCTGGCTGACAATCCTGGCATTGCAGCAGCGGTGGCATGGGAAACCGAGCGCAGTGATATCACTTTCTATGATGCCAAAGGCGAACTGCAATACGGTCTTAGCTATCCCGATGCGCAAACGCGCTATGTTGATGGCGCAGCTTTTGCTGATTGGCTGCGCGAACATCGTCGCCATGGCAAAGTGTCCGTGGTGATGATGCTCAACTCGGGCGAGAACGGGCCTGACCCTGCAATGCCCACGCCGGATGACGTTTATCGTCAAGGTCGACTGGTCTATTACGGTTATAACGCGACACCATGAACCTGTTGCTTATTCTTCTGGTCAGTTTGTTGAGCTGCGCCGCCCAGCTTTGTCAAAAGCAGGCGGCGTATCTGGGGATGCGCCACGGCAAGAAGCAGCTCATGCTATGGATTGCGCTGAGCCTCTTTTTGCTCGGCGTGGCAATGTTGCTATGGCTGCTGGTATTGCGTGTGGTGCCGGTCAGCGTGGCCTATCCAATGCTGAGTCTCAACTTCGTGTTGGTGGCCATCGCAGCTAAGGTGATCTGGCGTGAGACATACACCTTGCAACAATGGTTCGGTACGCTGGCGATTGTTGCCGGGGTCGCGCTGATGGGGAGCCACTTATGAAAGGGGTGATCCTCGCGATGTGTAGCGTGCTGCTGGTGTCGCTGGCGCAATTAGTGCTGCGCGCCGCGATGCTAAATTTTCCGCCATTGACTGCGATCCTTAGCCCGCAATTCTGGCAGCATCTGCAGCCGCTGATCCTGCTCGGTCTGGGACTTGGTGCGTACGCATTATCGATGCTGTGCTGGATGCTGGCGCTGCGTCATATGCAGCTTAACCGCCTCTATCCGTTGCTGAGTCTGAGTTATGTGCTGGTGTGGCTGGCAGCTATTTCATTGCCAATGTTCGGTGAAGCTTTCCGCTGGAGCAGTTTTGCCGGTGTTGTATTGATTGTGTTCGGATTGCTGTGCGTTTCGCTGCCGCGAAAACCTTAGCGGCAGAAGGTTAGATGTGGCAGGCGATCGCCACGGAACCGAAGCTGAAACCAAATCTCATCAATGAGTTGCATGATGTGACGCTGTCACTTTATCAGTCGTAAATGCTTTTCACTGAGGTCAGCGAGCGAGGGTGCACCCAACATCCCCAGATCGCGACTGACTTCATGGGTGATGAGGTCAATAGCCCACTCAACCCCCGATGAGCCGCCTACCGCACTTGCGTAGTTAAAAGGCCTGCCAACAAAGCAGGCCTTTGCCCCCAGCGCCAATGCTTTGATGACTTCGGTGCCACGCCGAATACCGCTGTCCATCATCACCGTCATATTTCCCGCAGCGGTGACAATCTCGGGCAGGACATAAATCGGCGGGATCACCGTATCCAACTGACGACCGCCGTGATTCGAGACCACAATGCCGTCGATGCCAATGGATTTACAGCGCAATGCATCAATGCGACTCAGAATTCCTTTAATCACCATCGCGCCCGTCCAGCGCTGACGAATATGTTCGATATGCTGCCAGGTGAGATGGCTACGCCCACTGAAGTCACGCACGGCATTTTTGGAAAACAGCGGGGCGCCACGCACTGCGTTATTGTTCTCGAAATAGGGCATGCCCGAGGTCAGTAAGGTTTTCAACAGCGTGCCGTAAAGCCAGCGGGGATGGGTGACGCCTTGCCACGCCAATGCCAGACTGGGGCGGAATGGCGTGGAAAATCCGGCGCGCACGTTGTTTTCCCGGTTGGCTTTGACCGGCGTATCCACCGTCACGACCAGCACGGATATGCGCGCACGCTTGACGCGATCCACCAACGCATCAATCTCTTCCAGCGTCTTAGGCAAATAGGCCTGGAACCACATCGCCGGATTAGCCGCGGCCACGTCCTCCAACCGAATCAACGAGGAACCGCTCATAATAAAGGGCACGTTCTTGCTCGCCGCCGCCCGCGCTAAAGCAATATCCCCCTGAAAACCGGTGATGGCGGAGATGCCCATTGGTGCAATACCCACTGGCGCCGCATAGCGATGACCAAACAGATTTACCTCAGTATTACGTTGCGACACATCGACCATGTTTTCCGGTATCAGGCCGTATTGAGCATAGGATTGCTGAGTGTGATGCAGCGCGATGTTGTCCTCAACACCACCGGACACATAAGCGAACAGCGGATGGGGTAGACGCTTTTGGGCATATTTCTCGAAATCATTTAACGAGAGGCAACGTTGTTGCAGTTTGCGCATGGGCTAGCGATTCAGCTGTGAGGATAAAAAAGAGAAAAGTCATGCTATTGCAAGAAGGGGAACTGGCAAATGCTTTAAATGGCATTGCATATCTGAATAAAGCATATGGGCGCACCTTCTGAAGTGAACCCCGAAAGTTGGAC
>NZ_JZRD01000018.1:0-78905 GCF_000963995.1 Pantoea sp. SM3 | reverse complement strand
GCGTCCATCAGTTGAACTCACAGCCAGGAGCGGACGTTGATAAATCCGCACTGAATCAGTTAATGATCATGACCAGCTCCCCGTTGATTGGTTGAGAGACAACAAAGCCTCACATTTTAAGATATGAACTAATTGCTTTTCTAATATGCTATGGATTGACTTGGTGCTGATAGAGTAAATTAAGTGCAACTCAATTAAATGGATGGTTGCTTGAAGCAACTTCACTTGGTAGAAATCAAACTTTTGGTTGGAGGCTGTGGGGACTGGGATGGGACGGAGATCAGGATTTGAAGGTTTTATACGTGCTACGGGCAGAGCAGTTGCAGCGGCAGAGCGTGAGCGTAAAAGATCAGAACGTCATCATTTTGCCGAAGTTCGTCGTATAGAACGCGAAATAAAACGTGATAATGCACAACGACTTCGCGAGCAAAAAGAGGCTGATAAGTTAGCAAAAATCATGTATCTGGAAGAGCGTCAAGATGAAGTTTCCGATCTAAACGCTGAACTGAACGAGAATATCACCGCTCTCTCTACACTTCTGGAACATACTCTCGAATTTGACGATTCGATTGACTTTTCGGCATTGAAAAAAATCCCAAAATTCGAAGATTTCAAAACACCCAAACATCTTTTACCAGAGCCTGAGCCTGAGATGAAAGTCGTTAACGTCCCGGCTTTATGGAAAACTATTTTCCCATGGGTGAAGAACAAATATTATCGAGAGCTGCAGAGTGCAGAAGAATCTTTCAGTAAAAGTAAGGAAGATCATTCAGTTAAATTATCAAGTCAGAAAGTTGAGCTTGATACTTTAGTTGCTGATTATCAGAATCGCAGAACTGCTTACCTCCAAGAAATCAAAAGCCAACACGATGAAGTTGACCAATTTGAGCAAGACTATCTTAACTGCGATGCTGACAGTGTGTTGGCATATTGCGAAATGGTGTTGACACGTTCTGAATATCCTGAGAACGGATTTCCCCAAACCTTTAGGTTGGCATACCTACCCGACAACAAAGAGTTGGTAATTGAATACAACTTACCTGAAATTTCAGTAGTACCTCGTGAGTTGGAATACAGATATGTCAAAACAAGAGATGCCATAGATGCGAAAGCGCGAAAGATTGGTGATATTAAAGAACTTTATCAAAATATCATCGCCGCAATCACACTCCGCACAATGCATGAGCTTTTCGAAGCTGATAAGGCATCTGCTTTAACGTCAGTTCTGTTTAACGGTGTAATTGAAACTATCGATCCTACGAGCGGGCATGACACAAAAGTCACATTAGTATCTGCTCGTGCTCACAAAGACGATTTTATGCAAATAAAACTCGAGAGGGTTGAAAAAAGTGCATGTCTTAAAAGTTTAGGTGCACAAATTTCAGGGCGACCGGATGAACTACAAGCAGTGAAGCCTATTATTGAGTTCAACATGGTTGACAAGCGCTTCATTGAGCAAGGCGATGCTCTCTCTGGGCTTGAAACAAGACCAAACCTCATGGAGCTTTCTCCGTCAGAATTCGAAGTATTGGTATCAAATCTGTTCAGTCAAATGGGGCTGGACACAAAACTCACCAGAGGTACTAAAGATGGCGGTGTTGATGCAGTTGCATTCGACACTCGTCCGATACTCGGTGGCAAAGTTGTTATTCAGGCTAAAAGATACAAAGACACTGTCGGTGTCAGTTCTGTTAGAGACCTATACGGAACAATGATGAATGAGGGAGCTAACAAAGGGATTCTGGTGTGTACGAGCCAGTACGGTAAAGACGCATACCGGTTCTGCGAAGACAAACCGATTGAACTCATTGATGGAGGCGGGCTTCTTTATCTCTTGAAAGAGCATGCTGGAGTATCAGCACGTATCAACCCCAATTTTTAATTACTATTCCAGATTTGGACTAATGTTTGCAAATAAAAATTCAGCACGATCTTTTTAGTTGAGCAATTCAAAGATGTTAATTTAGGGCAGAAATTTCTGCCCTTGTTGTTTTCCGATTAAGCTAATCTGCTCCTCATTGATATCTATATCGCAATACTGCAAGTATCCTTGAAATTCGTACCATTCTCTTTTATAGAGTAGATTACGCTGCTTTGGAAACGAGCATTGAGATCCTTGGGCCTGCGGCCATTCCTGATAGTTTCAGGATTAGTGAGCGTCCGCTGTTCGCTCAAAGCAGCCCTTCCCATCTCACCCCCACATCTCTTTCACATCACACATACACCCCGCGCAATATCTGCGCCATACACTCAGTTAAACCGAAGCAACGGCCCATTCCGGCCGTCCCTACCGGAATCTCAGTCAGTTTGCGACTGCTTTTGGCTGGCATCGCCATTCAGAAACGACTCAACCACGGCAGAAAATCGTTCTGGTTGGTCAAGCATGACAAAGTGAAAACTGTTATCGATCTGTGTGAAGTGGATATCGGGTGCAGCAGCATAGGCTTGCCGGTACATCGCCTCGACGCTGGCGGCAGGTACGCCAAATAAAGTGTCATACGCGTATACGACCTCAATCGGCGCGCTGATGAGGCCAAGTTCGGGACGCAAATCGGTGACCATCACTTCATACACTGCATCGGCAATGGTTTTACGATCGGAATGGATCCCCGCCGCCACCAGTGCGGGCCTCACCGCTTCGGTCTTGGCTAAACGGGTGATGGAGACCTTCTGAAACTCGGCGAATTGCTCCGGCGATTGCCCCAAAATCGAATTTCGCATGGCAGCGGCCTGCGGGGCGACAGTTTCGCTGGTCGCTGCAGGATTGAACATCAGCGAATAGAATGGCAATGCATCAACGACCATCACGCGCCCCACCAGATCAGGATGACGGGCGGCCAGCATCAATGCCATTTCTCCCCCAAGAGAATGGCCGATAATCGCCGGGGATTTGATGTGCTGGGCGTGAATGTATTCAGCGAGGGCGTCAACTGCCGGAGCGATGACCTTCCCGTCCGGGTTGGCAATGGCAGGCGTACTCGCAAACCCCGCAAGCTCCACAAGATGAATGCGATGGTTCTTGCGTAAATTTGCAGACAAATCGGCCCAAACGTCCCGCGATGACGCCAGCCCCGGAATCAATATGACGTCCGTTCCCGAGCCTTGCGTCTCCACCGAGAGACGCTGCGAGTTCGGATGCTGTGAAGGCAATGGCTGCGCTGCGGAAGCCGATATCAAGGACGACGCCATTAAAAGCGTTCCACCAATTATGGCGCGGATACTTGCGGTCTTCATTAAACCTCCCTGTTTACGTTAAACGGTGTGAGCAAATCTATAATCAGACTCACGCTAACCCATCGAGCTTCCTACCCTATCAGCTTTCACCCCTTGTTACCCCATTACCAACCCGCCATCGACATACAGCGTTTGCCCGGTGACAAACTCGCTCCATTCTGACGCTAAAAACATCACCGGACCGGCGACATCCACTGGCTCGGCAATACGGCGCAGCGGCGTTTGTGCGGTGATAAACTCGCGCACGTCTTCCCGCGTGGCGCGGCTGGCATCCGTGGGATACACCAGACCCGGCGCAACGCAGTTAACGCGAATGCCCAGCGGCCCTAGCTCTGCCGCGAGTGAGCGACTGAAGCCAATCAACGCAGACTTCGCCGTGACGTAATCGTGGTAAGGAACAGACGGACGAGCCACTAAATCGCTGGAAAGATTGATAATGCTGCCGCGCGTGCGTGAGCGCATCAACGGCAATGCAGCCTGGCAGACATTGTAGGCCGCGCCAACCGCACCGTTAAATTGGCTTTGGTAGCCCTGCCACGACGTTTCCCAAAAGCGCTGTCGATTGTCGGTATCGAAAACATAGGGCGCGAAAGCATTGTTGACCACCGCGTCCAAGCGACCGCTGGTGTTGGCGATCTGCTCCATCATCGCCGCTACCTGCTCTGGCGAGGTGACATCGGCACGAATCGCCAGAGCTGAACCGCCCAAAGCTTCACAGCGTTTTACCACTTCATTCGCTGCGGCTTCACTGCGCAGGTAGTTCACCACCACCAGCGCGCCCTCAGCGGCGAAAGCCTGCGCGATAGCCGCACCAATGCCCCGGCTCGCACCCGTCACCAGAATCGTTTGATCAGCAAATTTCATCGATTACCTCCTGTAAAAAACATGGATTCAATCCGCATAGGGCGCGAAGCGCTCAGCGGCGGTTTCAGCAGATGCGTCTATTTCCGTAAAAGTGACCAGATCCAGCAGGCTAAAGCGGCCATCGTGATGCCATCCGGCTGCGGGCGATGTCATATTGCCAAAGGCAGTAATACGGGTGACGCCTGCTTGTCCTAAGCGTGCGGCGAGATGAAACAGTTCATGCGGAGTGGCGGCAACCGCCGCCGTTTGCAGGTAGATTTTCTGCTGCGAAATCAGGGCAATGGCATCATCAATATCATCAACAGCCACCACTTTTAGCGTGCGTCCGAGTGCGGAAGGAATCAGTGTTTCTGGTTCATCCACCATGACCACAGCCCAGCTATCCATTGGCTCGCCAAACAGGATGCGATCGCCCTGCAACGCACGAATCTCTTCACGGCTACGCCAGGCTGCCACGCTGTTCACTTCAGCCGAAGAGAGCGCGCGACGCGGAAATTTGCGCGCCAGCGCCCGCAGTTCATGGGCGATATACTCCGCGAATTCCTGCGGCGTGATGCGTCCACCGCGTGCAACAAACAGCATTTGCGGTGAGTAACAACCCGCCTGGTCATAGCGCATCACGTCATAGGCCACGCGATGCGCCAGCTCGACGCCCTGCCGCGTATCCAGCGCCGAACGCGCCACCAACCCCACGCTGATTTTATGACCGTGTGGCAGAAAACGCGTGGTGACCGGCAGTTGCTGCCTGATAGCGGCCAACGCGGCATTGCCTCCGTAAGCCATTACCACGTCAGGCTGCGTAAACCAGTGCTTTTCTGCTTCGCCCTCTCCGCCTTTCCACCATACCACCGCCAGACACTCGCCAAGCTGAGGATCGATTTCAGCCAGCAGCTGCGCAAACCAGCCCGCCAACAGGGGTTCGGCCCCCGACAACTTACCCACGGTGCCCGCTTTCACCAGCAACCCGCAAATCAGGCTCCAGAGCGGCAAACCCGGTACATTTCCTGCCCAGATATGCAGCAGAAGATCAGGGCCAAACGCCCGCGCGAAACCGCCATTGGGCCTTGGCTGGAAGTCATCCAGCAGTTGCGGATCGTTAAAATCTTCGGCCAAAAATCGCTTAAGCTGCGGCTGTCGAAATGTTTTGAGATAACCGCTAAGCCCAAGGCGAATCATCTCGGCGTCATATCCGGTGACTATCGGCAATAGCGTTTCAGCTTTGCGGCGCAGGTGATGGTCTCGATCCAGTAAACGCGTGATGGCTTGATCAATTAGCGCCACGATCTTTGCCACACTCAGCGTCTTGAGATAAGCGCGAGCATGTTCGCGCACATGTGCGCTCAGAAGCTTTATTTGTGCCGGATTCAGATCGGGAACGTCCACATCCAGTTGCTGGCCATGATGGCTAAAACTCAACGTGCGCCACTGCACCTCTTCAGGCGATAAACATCCCGGCAAATACCCCGCGACCTCTTTCACACTGCACCCTGCGCAGCAGCCAGAAACTCTTCCATTGCCAGCGAACAGCCCTTTGCATCCGCTCCGGTAACCCGGCCCAGCAGATGGAAGCCGCCCGCGACCGCGCGGCCAGCATCTTCCGTCAGCAAAGCAGAAACCGAATTGAAATGAGCCAGATCATGGTGCACCAGCACGCCAATCTCACCTTCCGCCACCTCTTCGCCGCTGAGTGGATTGACCACGCGGGTGCGGATCCAGTGCGGGCCAGATTTCACCGAAGGACAAGCAACGTTGCCGTCATCATAAAACTGGCTGCTCAGTTCGGTCATGCCGTACATGTTGATGCAGTGCGTACGCGGCACGCCCAGTGCCGCATTCAGTTCGGCGTAAAACTGCTCGGCCTCAATCTCGCGTGATTGGCCCTTAAACCCGCCGGTATCTAAAATGCGGCTGCCTGCGGGGAGCGTAAAACTTCGCCGTTGACGCTGCATCTCGTCCAGCAGATGGACAAAGCTGTAGCTCGCGCCCAGCAGCGCATAGGGTTCATCTCGCGCTTCCGCCTGTTCCAGTGCAGCAAAAAGGCGATCCATCGCGATACCCCCGTCATCCAGCAGCACTTCACTCTCCGCGGTGCCGAATCTCTCCATCGCTAGCGTGAGATAGTGCGCCAGCGAAGAGTTAGGCAGCACCTGGTTATCGGGGAATAAAATGCCCATGCGGATGCGCTCATCGCCCGCCATCAAGCGCTGGCGAAAATTCTGCGTCATTGAGCATTTCCAGACATCGAGTGTCGGATGATAGCTGCGACCTTTCACCGTGCCCGTAGTACCGCTGGTCATAAACACGGCTTCGACGTCATCGCTGGCATGGCAACTCAGCGTCAGATCCTTAAAGGCGGTGATGGGAATCGCCGGGATGGCTCGCCAGTTTTTGACCGTAAACGGCGTGCGGCCACGCTGCATAGCGAAGCGGCGATAAGGGAGGTTGTGTTCAAATTGGTACGCGAAGACGGCAAGCGCCATGCGGTTAAAGTCGTCGTCGGTTGTATCCTGACGCTGAAGAAAGGTGAGCAAAGCGTCGATCAAAGCAGCTTCAGTCATGGGCGGGTCTACCTGTTGCAATTGCGCGAAATCTCTCAGGCCGGGCCTGATGAGTAGGATCTGTCCGCTACAAGCACAAAGATGGAATCAGGGCGCAGTGTCGCCCTGTGTTCCGCTCCCTACGCCGGTATTAGCCGGATCAGGTTCGTAGGGTCACTACGTTGCCAACGCATAAAACGCTGGCGGGTAGAATCTCAGCCCGCTAACCGGGCACCCCCTGGAACAGGTCGCAGTCAATCAAAAGGCCACTCAATAAAACGTCATCAACGCACTGATTTTATTGAGCTTACTTTAAATCTACTGCTGACGATTGTTAAAGGTTAAACCATTTACTGTTTTAACACACTGATCTTTTGAGTTGAACCTGCGCACTTCCATTGTTTCCCACTTCAGGGTGATGAATTGATCAATGTGAACGGTCCTTCTGAGTGATAAGGCTGTGAGGTTTTATCATCAGCACCCCATTAACCTCAGTCTCAATGATGGAAATATTGTCATGGAATTGCCACACTTCAGGCATTAACAAATTCTTAACCAGGTTATTTGTTGTACTTAGGCTTTATTGCACGGTTTATTTGTCTGAGTGCGAATGTAATAAATCTCACAGGCATTAATTTTGCTATGAAATATTCAGATAATCTCCCGATCATTATCAGATAATGCCCCTATCCCAGCAGCAAGACACATCAATTCATTTCAACTAAACGCTTATAAATCCCCTTGATTTTTTCGTTAGATAGACCAGAGACTGTTCGTGAAACAGACGAGAATTTCACGCGAAGATTGGGGCGCTTTGCGGATGATTTTGTGTGCGTCTGGTTATGCGGTATATTCCCAGAGTACAGAAAATAAAATAAACGAATCATCCTGTGTGACCGTTCACCGTAGTAATGCCGTTATTACCGTAGATAAAGACCTGCTTGAAAAAGCCCAGTGCGAAATGTTTGGCAAAAACAGCATCTCCAACGGTTCTCTTCTGTTTCATCAGGAAAGCGCCGCGAAAAATGGCACACCTATTCTGGTTCCGTTTACGTTTAACCGTCGCGGGCAATCTGCATTCCAGGCCGTGGTGAGATGTTCTGAATGACAAGATATTGAATACGACAAACTTTAATGAGTCGATTGACTCACACAGCAAACGGATTAAAACAATGTATAAGTCAATGAAGTACTACGTATGCGATCACGCCCGCAGGGGCTTGCTGTTGCATACCGCAGGATGTGAACAACTACCTGGTGTCGATTCAAGGGCATTTATTGGCAGTATGTATAACCACAGCCAGGCGTTAACTGTCGCTACGATGCAATATGCGAATGTGCATTACTGCCCGAGCTGCATCACTGTTAATAAGACCAGCGAGACGGCTAAGACGAACGCGACCATGCCAGCGTTGTGCAGAGCGACGAAGCCGAAGCGAAAGAAGCCGGTGAAGGTCGTTGAACCCGTGCGACACTTTCCTCTCTGAGTTGATGAGAGTGAATGTGCGACGATGTTTCATCCTCAGTTTTTACCCTGAACGTCTAAAACGTCGCCCGCACCGCTTAACCCGCGGGACGGGCGGCAATGCATTCAGGCGGTTCTGAATCGGCGGGTCAGCGGTTTCTCAACTTCAACAATCAGGAACATCACGAATCCGATGATGAAGGTAATGACCCAATAGCGGAATGGCAGTCCAGTGGTGCCGAACAGCAGCTGCATAAAGGGCGCGTAGATGATCAGTAATTGCAGCACCAGCAGCACCGCGCTGACGATCCAGATACCTTTGTTCATCAGCAGCCCTTTGCTCAGTGAGAAGCCGTCCGACACACGGCAGTTGAGCATATAGAACCACTGCGCGGTGACCAGCGTCTGCAACAGCACGGTGCGGATAAACTCCGGGGAATAGCCACGCGGCTGCAGCCAGGCTTCCAGCACAAACGCACTTATCGCAATCATCGAACCGACAAACACCACACGCCAGATGGCGAATCCATCCATCACATGCAGTTTGGGATCGCGCGGTGGACGACGCATGATGTTCTTTTCACCCTCCTCAAATGCCAGACCAAACGACAGCGTGGCCGACGTCGCCATGTTCATCCACAGAATCAATACCGGCGTCAGCGGAATGAGATTCCCTGCCAGCAGCGCGATGATGATCAGTAAGCCCTGTGCCAGGTTGGTGGGCATAATAAACAGGATGGTTTTTTTCAGATTGTCATAAACCCGGCGCCCTTCTCGCACCGCGCTGGCAATGGTGGCGAAGTTATCATTCGTTAGCACCATATCGGCGGCTTCTTTGGTGACTTCGGTGCCTTTAATCCCCATCGCAATGCCGACATCGGCACGTTTCAGGGCCGGCGCATCATTCACGCCATCCCCGGTCATGCCGACCACCTCTTGCTTACTCTGCAACGCCTGAACCAAGCGGAATTTATCCTCCGGGCTGGTACGCGCGAATATGTCGTAGGCTTGTGCGGCATCACTCAACTGGTGATCGTCCATCACTTCCAGTTCACGCCCGGTGATGGCCGAGCCTGCATTGCCAATCCCCAGCATCTGGCCAATGCTCATCGCGGTTTGCGGATGGTCTCCGGTGATCATTTTGACGCGTATGCCTGCTTGCAGGCAGTCACGAATTGCGGTGATGGCTTCAGGGCGCGGCGGGTCCATCATTCCGGCAATGCCGAGCAAAATCACCCCCTGTTGCAGATCCTGATGAGTGAGCTCCGTTTGTCCCGGTAACGCCGGTTTCCAGGCTGCCGCCACCATGCGCAAACCTTCGCGCGCATACTCCTCAATTTTGCCTTCCCACCAGCCGATATCCAGCGGTTGCAGGCCATGTTCGGTTTGCTGCTGCTGACAAAGCCGGAACAGCACATCCGGCGCGCCGGTGATCAGTACGCGCTCTTCGTCACCAATGCGGTACAACGTCGACATATATTTGTATTGCGAATCAAACGGAATTTTACTGCGTAACTCAGTCGTGACCACCGGCAACTGCCCTTTTGCGGCCAGCACCTTGAGTGCACCTTCTGTCGGCCCCCCGGTGATTTTCCAGAAACCGCTCTCATCCTTAATCAGCTGGCTGTCATTACACAGATCGATGGTACGCAGATACTGTTCCAGCAAGGAGCCGCCTGAGACGGTAATCGGCACGGCGTCATCCGCTTTATGAATGGCGCCAACCGGTTCATAGCTGTCACCGTCTACCCGATAAATATGATCGGCCGTGATCACCGCTTTGACCGTCATCTCATTCATGGTCAGCGTGCCGGTTTTATCCGAGCAGATCACCGTCATCGCACCCAGCGTTTCCACCGTTGGCAGCTTGCGAATGATCGCCTGCTGCTTCGCCATGGTCTGCACGCCAAGCGAGAGGATGATGGAGATAATGGCGGGTAAACCTTCGGGCACCGACGCCACCGCAAGACTGATCAATGACAGCATCAGTTCAGAGACTGGCATATCGCGGAACAGCAGACTAAAGACAAACAGTGCCGCCATCATCGCGAGAATAATCAGGAAGATGGCTTTCCCTAACTTGTCCATTTGCACCAGCAGCGGCGTGCGGTGTTTTTCGATATCGGACATCATCTGATTGATGTGCCCCAACTCGGTCTCTCCACCGGTAGCCACCACCAATCCTTTACCGCCGCCGGAACTCACGGTGGTGCCAGAAAACAGCAAATTGGTGCGGTCGCCCAACGGGAGTTCTCCAGACAATGCCTCCGTGGTTTTCTCCACCACCGTGGACTCGCCGGTGAGAATCGCCTCCTCGACACGCAGATTGTGGGCTTCAATCACCCGCAGGTCGGCCGGAATACGGTCCCCGGCGCGGATCACCACCACATCACCTGGCACCAGCGCAGTGGTCGGCAGCGTTTCGTGGTTGCCCGCGCGGATCACCACCGTTTCACTGGAGAGCATATTGCGAATGCTTTGCAGGGATTTTTCCGCATTACTCTCCTGGATATGACCAATCAACGCGTTGACCACTGCCACACCGAGAATGACCAGTGTATCGACCCAGTGGCCCATCACCGCTGTCAGCAACGCCGCGGCGAGTAACACGTAGATCAGCACATCGTTAAAATGGGCGAGAAAGCGGAGCCATGCCGGCTTGCCCGGCTTTTGCGGCAGGGCATTTTCACCGTACTGTTGTAAGCGTGCTGTTGCTTCACTACCCGAGATACCTTCGACTGTACTCTCTGTCTGGCTCAAGGTTTCATCGACAGAAAGCTGATAGTACGACCTTTCCGATTTAGCAGTATTCATCGCTTTCTCCTCAAATCCTGTTTCGGAAATCAAGGCGGTGACATCGCGTTATTAACAGATCCACTTCAAATACAAAGACAAACATCCACGCACTGCCTGAGGTGAGTCCGGTTTATAACTGAAAGACATGTCATTAATGGCTACTCAACGAAATTGAGCAGGGAAATAATCTATACAGCGAACTTTTGACAAGAGAAATGAACGTTATAAACGTAGCACAGGCTATTCAACTCACTCTGCTTTTATGATGAAAGTTATCCGCAATGAAAAATCAACTTCCTGATAAATTTTAAACCAAAGATAAATAAGGCGTTTTTAGTGCGGGTAAATTAAAAACCCCCTATGTTAATGAAATAAAGGGAAAAGCCACACTTTTTTTTATCCTGTTAAGGTAGTTTATCATTCTATTTAAATGATAAAAGCCAGACTTAAATTCCATGAGTTGCACTAAAGATATTGCATTTATCAAACTTTACATTTTTGGATATCCACAGCTATGCTCATGCATAACAAATAAACCTTAACCATCACTCCCATCCCGCGCAGTGAGATGACTCTTTTATACCCACTGTTAATGGAGGTAACGATGCCGGACTATAGTCTGCTCCGCCTGAGTCTTTATGTGATTCTCGCCATTGTAACCTGTTCAGTCGTAGGGTTATTTACTTACGCCGTTGTTTCGATGCTCGGCGAGTAAAGACCACGCTAATAATAACGTAAATAATTAATTTAACATTGCTGATTGAGGACAAACTCGTGACGCGTTATTTTCCGCTGATCGCCATAGTTATATTTATAACAACCGGTTGCGATCAAAAAAAAACGGACGTTGTTCCTCAGCCACGCATGGTAAAAGTGGTCGAGGTCGTGGCTTCCGGTGAAGCCCAGCAGCGCATCTTCCCCGCACGTATTGAATCCGGTGATTCCACTGACCTGTCCTTTAAACGCGCGGGACAGATCGATTCACTGGAGATTCGTCAGGGCAATAATGTTAAACAGGGGCAAGTGATCGCCCGACTGATTTCGCATGAAGCACAACAACGCGTCAATGAACGTCAGACCGCAGCCACCCTCGCTCAGCGACAGTTCGCGCGTTTCCAGACGCTCTCCGGTCGTCAGGCCATCTCGCAGGCTGAAATGGACGTGCAGCGCGCGAACCGCGATGCCGCCAACGCGGCCTTGCAAATTGCCCGTGAAGAGTTAAGCCAAATGACGCTCACCGCACCGTTCAGCGGCACCGCTGCGGTCGTCCACGTCAGGAATCATCAGGTGGTGGCTGCGGGTCAGCCTATCGCTACGTTAACGCGTAACGATCTGCTCGATGTGGTGTTTAACGTGCCTGAAAACCTGTTTACCGCGCTGGATATCCGCAACATGACGTATCGCCCGGTGGTACGCATTAACACGCTGCCGGATCGGGAATTTCAGGCCGAATACAAAGAGCACACCGGTAGCAGTAGCAGCAACACGCTGACCTGGCAGGTGATCTTAACCATGCCCCGCCCTGCCGATTTCCCGGCCGTGGGGGGTGTCAGTGGCACTGTCACCATCAATCTGGCCAATCTTCCCGCCAATGTGAATCACGCTGCGCTAGTCGTTCCGGTCGAAGCGGTGTTCAACCCCGACAGCCATCAGCGCAATGAGCCTCATGTCTGGGTGGTGCAAGGCAGCGGCGATCAGCTCAAGCTGGAAGACCGAAAAGTCACCGTTGGCGATGTCACAAACCAGGGCGTGGTGATTACCGATGGGCTGAAAGCCGGTGAACGCGTAGTCGCAGCAGGCGTGAATGAGCTGCATGCGCAACAGCCCGTACGCATCTGGACGCGTGAGCGAGGGCTGTAATGGACATCTCCAAACAGTTTATTGATAACCCGATTCGCGTCTGGCTGGCGATTTTGCTGTTAGGGCTGGGCGGTATTTTTGCCCTGCTGAACATTGGTCGGCTGGAAGATCCCGCTTTCACCATTAAAACCGCCGTGGTGGTCACACAATACCCTGGCGCGTCCGCGCAGCAAGTGGAAGAAGAGGTGACGCTGCCACTGGAAAACGCTTTGCAGCAGTTGCCCTATCTGGACAGCGTCAGTTCCATCTCCTCTAACGGCCTGTCGCAAATTACCGTTAATATTGCGTCACGCTACCACTCCAACGAACTGCCACAAATCTGGGATGAACTACGGCGACGCGTGGGTGATGCATCACGCTTCTTCCCGCCCGGCGTGACAGCGTCTTTCGTTAATGACGATTTTGGCGATGTATTCGGCTTTTTCTTCGCCATTTCCGGTGACAACTTCAGCAATCCTGAGCTGGTTCGCTACGCCGAGCAGTTGCGGCGAGAACTGGTGCTGGTGCCTGGCGTCGGCAAGGTAGCGATTGGCGGTGCCATTCCGCAGCAAGTGAATATCGATGTTTCGCTGACGAAAATGGCGGCGCGCGGCATTACGCCAGCCCAACTCTCCGCCGCACTGAGTCGCCTCAACGTGGTCTCCAGCGCGGGGGAGATCAAATCCGGCTCCGAATCGATTCGTCTGCATCCTACCGGGGAATTTGAAAATATCGATGAGCTGAGCGATCTGCTTATCAGCCCGATCGGTGACACCGCGACCACTCGATTACGTGATATCGCCACGCTGTCGCGCGGATTGAGTGAATCCCCTTCCAGCATCTATCACGCCAACGGCCGCCCGGCGGTCACTATGGGGGTCTCCTTTATCCCTGGCGTCAACGTGATTGATGTGGGGCGTGCACTGGAAGCCAAACTGCAGCAGATGTCGGCTGAAAAACCGGCCGGTATTCAAATCAATACCTTTTACGATCAGGCCGCCGAAGTGGCGCACTCGGTGAACGGGTTTATCACCAATTTCCTGATGGCACTGGCGATTGTGGTGGGCGTGCTGCTGATCTTTATGGGCGTACGCAGCGGCATCATTATTGCCCTCTCGCTGGCGCTGAACGTGCTGGGCACCTTGTTGATCATGTATTTGTGGGGGATTGAGCTGCAGCGTATTTCGCTGGGTGCGCTGATTATTGCCCTCAGCATGCTGGTGGATAACGCGATTGTGATCGTCGAAGGGGTATTGATTACGCGTCAGCAAGGCTCATCGCGCACTTCGGCGATCAACTTTGTTATCCGGCGTTCGGCCTTCCCGCTGTTAGGGGCCACGATAATTGCGATACTGGCCTTTGCGCCGATTGGCTTGTCGCAGGATTCCACCGGCGAGTACTGCAAATCGCTGTTCCAGGTATTGCTGATTTCGCTGATGCTGAGCTGGTTCTCGGCGTTGACCATCACGCCGGTGTTGATCAAGTGGTGTCTGTTTAAAACAGGTAACGCGGAAACGCCCGCCGCTGAAGCCTCGCCCTACGATGGCGGATTTTATCGACTCTACCAACGCACGCTCAATGCGCTATTGCAGCAGAAAATCGTGACGCTGGCGGTAATGGCCGCCCTGTTAGCACTGGCGATCTGGGGCTTTGGTGGCGTAAGGCAAAACTTCTTCCCCTCGTCCAATACGCCGATCTTCTTTGTCGATCTGTGGCTGCCTTACGGCACGGACATCAAAGCCACCGAGCAAATGGCCAGCAATATAGAAAAATCGATCACCGGGCAGCAAGGCGTGGTGTCAACGGTGACGACCGTTGGCCAGGGCAGCATGCGCTTTATCCTCACTTACAATGGACAACGCCAGTACAGCAACTACGCGCAAATCATGGTGCGCATGGACGATCAGCGTAACATCGCCGCGCTGTCACGCCGCGTAGATGATTATATCGCCCGCCAATATCCGCAGGTCAATGCCAGCACCAAACGCGTGATGTTTGGCCCTTCCGGCGGCAGCGCCATCGAGGTGCGTATCAAAGGCCCCGATCCTGACCGTATGCGACTCATTGCCAGCGAAGTGGGCGACATCCTCGCGCAAGACCCCGCCACCGACAGCGTGCGCAATGACTGGCAAAACCGCAGCAAGGTCATCCGTCCACAGTTTAATCCGGCGCTGGGTCGCGAGTTGGGCGTGGATAAGCAGGAGATCGATAACGCGCTGCAAATGAATTCCACCGGAAGCCGCGTGGGCTTATATCGCGAAGGCGCAGATTTGCTGCCGGTGGTGGTGCGTCCGCCCGCCAGCGAACGCCAGGATGCCAACCATCTGAACAATGTGCTGGTGTGGAGCCAAAGCCAGCAGCATTATATTCCGCTGAGCAATGTGGTGAGTGGTTTTAATCTTGAATGGGAAGATCCATTAATTCTGCGGCGCGATCGCAGCCGTGTGCTGACGGTGATGACCGATCCCAGCCCGCTGAGCAGCGATACGTCCGGCGATATTCTGTCACGCGTGCGACCGCAGATTGATCAGATCCCCCTGCCGCACGGTTACAGCATTGAATGGGGCGGCGATGCCGAAAACTCCAGCGAAGCGCAGCAAGGGGTATTCACCACGTTGCCGTTGGGCTATCTGGTGATGTTTGTGATTACCGTGCTGATGTTTAGCTCGGTAAAAAATGCTGTGGCGATCTGGCTCACGGTGCCATTGGCGCTGATCGGCGTGACGCCGGGCTTTTTGCTCACCGGTATTCCGTTTGGCTTTATGGCGCTGATTGGCTTGCTGAGCCTGAGCGGCATGCTGATCCGCAATGGCATTGTGCTGGTGGAAGAGATTGAACAGCAAAAACAGGACAAAACGCAGCATGACGCGATTCTGTATGCCGCAACGTCGCGCTTGCGCCCCATCCTGCTGACCGCTTTTACCACGGTTTTAGGCCTGGCACCGCTGCTGCGCGATGTGTTTTTCCAGAGCATGGCGGTGGTGATTATGTTTGGGCTGGGCTTCGCGACGATACTGACGCTGCTGGTTCTGCCGGTGATTTACGCCTGCTTCCACCGCGCTGAGAAAGCGACGTCAGCATGAACGCCACCGGGCTGAATGTCATCAAGACACTCGGCTGCATGGCGGCAGTGACCTTCTTTACGCTGTATAACACCTGGGATCGCTACGATTATGATTACCACTGGATTCTGGCGTTCCTGACCTTTATCTCCACCATCGCCACCCCGCTATTTTTCGTGGTGGCGGGGATTATGGATAGCCATGCCGAGCAGGATCTGCGCTGGCAGCTCAGCAAGATCCGCAATGTGGTGATCGTGTTTCTGTTCTGGATGACGATTTACTATCTCTGGGAGCCTTACCAGCGCGGCTATCTGATTCAGCCGTGGTTTGTGTTCTCGTTCATCGTGATTTACAGCTTTAATCCGCTGCTCACCTGGCTCAGCCTGCATCGTCTAACGTTCTGCGCGCTGGTCGGTGCCCTGCTGCTGTTTTCCTATGGCTACGATTTGCTGTCGGTGCTGTATCCTGAAGTGCGGGTGTTCAGTCTCGCGCCGCAATACCGCATCTGGACCTGGCTGCTGTTTTACCTCACCGGCCAGCTATTGTGTGAGCCGGTGATTGAGGATTGGCTGAATCGGAGACGCGTCGCCTTCATCGCCACCTGCGCCCTACCCTTTATTTATCTGTTCACCTGGCTCTACGAGCAGCACTTTTTCTTTGCGCTGTTTAAAGCCGATCGCAATGCCTTCCTCCTCACCGGTTCACAAATTTATCTGCTGGTGGTAGCGCTGGTATTAGCCGCCAGCGGCGTGCGCTTTCGTCGCCATGTCGCCCTCAAAGAGACGCTGCTGGCCACCGTGAGTAAAACCATGACCGGGGTATACATCATGCATTACTCGGTGTTTCACATCGTCACCACGCTCATACCGATTACCTCGCTGGCCACCAAGCTCACGCTGATTGTGCTGACCTTTGTGCTCTCAGTGTTGCTAGCCCGGTTGATTCTTGCCAACGGGCTGCTGAAAAAAGTCATTACTCTTTAAGGCACTGTTGCAGATCCGGCTGCTGACCGCAGGCTATCCGCCCCTGAATTTGCGCCATCATATAAGCGAAAAACGGATTCGAGGTATTGCGCATCAAGGTGTCGAGCCCCACGGTGAGGCTCGCGGTTTCTCCGCGCAGTGAAATGGTGCCAAGGCTAATGCCATAGCGGTTTTTTTCAAGAGGTTCGCGACCGTATAGTGAATCGGTCAGCGGGAAAGGCACGGCGATATGCGACAAAGAATACATATCCTGCGGCCACGCCAGCTGCAGCGGGTGCGTGACTTCCTGTGTCTGATCGGCAGGCGTCATACGCGCGACCACCTCATAAGTGGTGGGTGACGCATTGGTGATCACCGTTGTCGCGTAGTGGCGCGGCGCAGCAGGCAGCAACTCGCTGACCGCTGAATACAGCGCAGGCCGGAACAGCGCGCGTAAATTGGCCGCCTGGTTGATATCGAAAATCACTAACTGGCTGCCGTTGTCCGGCAAATAGCGATACAGCGCATTGACCACCGCGCGGGTGCTGACGGTGGAATCGAGGATCGACTGGAACGTCAGCACCGGTGGTAAGCCACGGATTTCCCCCTCGCGGGCGAGTTGCACCACCTGCTCCTGCAACGCCTGGGTTAACAGCCAGGACTGACGTGCCGCCCGCACCGGGAATGAATTGTATTTAAACGGATTGTATTCCGGCACGATATTCAGCCACGCCGCTTTAGCAAACACCGGGAATACCGCGGGCCAACCCGCTAATCCCGCAAAACGCGCATAGGCGGTGACGCCGATCATCGGCGACAACAACACCACCTGTTGTGGTTTGCGCAGCGCCTGATCCTGTTGGCTATCCAGCACATACTTCATCGCCAGCGCGCCACCATTGGAGTAACCCACCAGATGCAACGGGACCTGGGTTCCCGCTACCCGGGTGGCCTCACGCACGGCAAGACGCGTCGCGGCCAGCCACATTTTCCAGTCAACTTTGGTTAATGACCCTGGCGCGGTGCCGTGACCCGGCAATCTCGGCACCACGGCAACATAGCCTTGTTGCTGATAAGCCTGCGCCAGATAACGCATGCTGTAGGGCGAATCGGTTAATCCGTGCAGCAGCACGACCGCGCCTTTGATTTCGCCTGTTGGCTTGAGCACAAAAGAGTGGTTCCAGTCGGTGGCAAACCCTGCCGGATAGACCGGGCTTTGCGCGTAATAGCGGTTTAGCGAGGTTTTCTCTTCCTCGCTCAATGCGTCCGTGACGTTGTGTTTCATTTGCTGGAATATCACATTTTCCTGCGCCAGGTAGTCGGCGAAGGTGGCGTGATCCATCTGTTGCACTGTCATTTCGTCAGCCGCCCAGGTGTGCCAGCGATGGAGCGGCGGCCCCTGCTCGGATTGATACCCGCGAATCAGCAGAAACATGACAAGCAAAGAAACCAGGCCCAGGGCGATTCTCTTCAGCCACTTAAGCGCGGATGCACGCTGTACCGTTTTAGAAGCCATAGCGGAACCAGGCAAACAGCACGTTGCCGTTGTTATAAGTGCCCGGAATATAGGTGAACTGCACGTTGAGGCGTTTATAGCCCGCGGAGAACAGCGGCAGAACAATCGGCAACGGCACATAGTTGGCAAAATCATCACGCGCGGTGATGCCTGCGGTTAACCCCAGCCCTAAACGCACATCGCGTGCCTCATCCAGATACCAGCCCTTCTCCCAGCCGTAACCGATAATCGGCTGCCACATGTTATGCGAATCCTTAAAGGCCATCGCATACAGCGCGCTCCAGTCACCGTCTTCGTTGTACCGCGACACGCCAAAGCCGCCGCCCCACGGCGATTCGTTGTAGTTGTCTGTTTTCTCTTTGTCGTAGGCGAAACGAGCGTGCCAGCTGATGAACGGCAAATAGAGATCGTAATACTGCGGCTGTTCCCAGGTTTGTGAGACATCCTGCTTGAGCCATTCCCAGCCATCACTGAGTGTGCCTGCCGCCAGGCTCGGGAAAGTCAAAACACTCAACGAGGCGTACAACGCCACCAGAAACGTATGCATGGGTCATCCTTCTGCAAAAGCACCAATGATAGTGAGCAAGGGGAACAGCCAGCATGATCTGTGTGCCCATACCGGGCAGCCAGTCAGGGAATATTATAGTTGTTGAGTGAAGGTTAAGTGGCTGAGCAAAGCATACTGTTGCGTGGCACATTCCATAATAAAAATGCCGATTTGACTGGCGATGAAGACTTGAACAAACTATGTTTTTTTGTATTAACTGTTAATACACGGTGAGCTCAATGAGAAAAATTACGTCCGTAAGCGTGGGTGAACAACTCGATACTTTTATTACGCGCATGGTGGACTCTGGCCGCTATGGATCGGCCAGCGAAGTGATGCGTTCGGCTTTACGCTTGTTAGAACAGCAAGAATCACGGGATCAAGCCGTACGTCAGGCGGTTGTTGAAGGGCTTGAAAGCGGTGAAAGCCCGCGTTCACTGCGTGAAATTGCTGCTGAAAGGAAGAAGCTTAATCGTGTATAAACTGTCCGAACTTGCCGACAGTGACTTTGCTAATATTTATGACTACACCCTGCTAAAATTTGGTGAAGCACAAGCCGATCGCTACACCGATGCACTAGATGAGTTCCTTGAAACATTGTCAAAAATGCCTGAGATGGGACAGGATTACCCGCGCGTGCAGGATGTAAAACGGATTGTTTTCCAGTCACATACCATTTTCTATACTGCCTATCCTTACGGGATATTTATTGCCCGTATTTTACATCAACAGATGGACACGGCTCGTCACCTATCCGACTTTTAATGCCATCCTCAGCACCCTACCTCGCCCCTAATCTTCCTCAATGTGGCTAATCGGACAGCCCCTTCGTGCCGATGAGATTGATGGTTATCGCGCCACGCAACCAAAGCGATCTTCCAGCAACGGATAGCGCTGTGCATCCGGTAACTCAAAATGCCACCATTCCGTTGGCATGCCGATAAAACCGCCTGCCAGCATAATTGCATTGAGCATCAAACGATGGCGCTGTGCCTGTAGCGGTACATCGGGATGGAACGGATGCGACAGATCTTCCATCGCATCAAAGGCCGTGCCCATATCCAGCACCTTGCCCGCGCCATCCACTAACGTCAGATCAATCGCCACGCCTCGGCTGTGATTCGAACCCGTGGCGGGCGGCACCACATAGTCGGCATCCGGGCAGGCATCCCACAGATGCCATTGCGCCTGCTGCGGGCGATAAGCATCAAAAATCAACAAGGTAAAGCCGGCCAGTCGGGCGACTTCGACACTTTTTTGCAGCGCGCGCGCCGCTACTGGATGCAGTAACGCCCGCGCTTCATGATAAATGGCGTAGCCGGTGATGTTATCGGTCGTGGCGTATTTCAGGTCAAAAGCCAACGTTGGAAAACCAGCGGCTAAATCAGTGAGTAAAATGTCCTGCGTCATCCTTTATCCTGTTGATCAATGTTCCGGCAATGATAATAGCTGGCGCGGCAGCGTTGTCAGCCGCTCTGCGCCCTGCGGCGTGACGCGCACGGTTTCGCTGAACGCCAGACTTTGCGCAGAAGTATACATATGGAACACCATATCCTCCTCCAGTAACCACTCCGCTTTAGCATGGAAGCTACAGGAAAAATCACTCGGGCGCGGCGTGCGCGTATACAACCCTAGCGCATAGCCGGTGATGTTGGGATAATCCGCACGAAGTCCATTGCGCAATAACCCATCGCGTACAATCGCATCCACTTCCCGCGCGCTGATGCCCGGTTTCATGGCCTTGAACTGTTCATCCTGTATGGCGATAAGTTGCTGTGCCAGCTCAGCGCGCTGGGCGGAGATCTCGCCCACAATAAACGGGCGCATCAGACGCGCGCTGTAGTGTTTCACTTTAGGAATCAGCTCTACGTGCAGCACATCGCCACGCTGTAGACGCTGTTCATGGCCGCTGGCATGGAGAAAACCGTTGTCGCCGCTGGCGATGACAATCGGCCCGGTTTCGCCGGTATCCGCACCCAGACGCAAAAATTCGCCAGCCGCCAGTGCAGCGACATCGCGCACACGCCAGCTGCCCTGCACGGTTTTGCCAATCGCGTCCAGCGTGGTATCGGCAATGGCGGAGGCCTGACGCAGCGCCTCCAGCTCCGCCGGGAATTTTACGCTACGCAGCCGATCGCTAACGCCGGTTAAATCGCACCACTGAACGTCCGGCAAATGGCGCGACAGCTGCTGCCAGCTGTGCACTGTCATGCCATAGGAGGTGTAATCCGCGCCAAGACGCGCACGCTGATAACCGCGCCGGACCAGGCTGTGCGCCACCGCCGCCCACGGGTCTTGATCATCGCGATAGCTTTCTACCGTCAGCGTAGGAGATTGCGCCCGACAAGGCGCTTCATCCAGCTGACGTAGCACCATCCAGGGATCGCCGTTAAGCGGCACCAGGCAAGCGCGGTACAAGGTTTCCGACACGGTGTAGCCGGTCAACCAGGCCAGCAGCTCGCCATGATCGATGATCATCACATCCACATTTGCCTGCTGCAGGGTGGCACGCAGGCGGCTTAACGCGGCAGCATTCATTATGCGCCCTCAACCGGCTGGCAGATCTCCAGAATGGCGAGCAGATAGATACGCACCATATCGAGGAATTCGGTTATCTCAACGCGCTCATCCGGCATAGTGTTGTATTTCCCGCCGGGGCCGCACACGATACCTTCCATGCCCGCATGCTGATACAGATGTGCCGCATCAGTCCCAAAGAAGGCCGGTGGCGTGATCACCCCGGTTGGCTGTTCGGTGCCACGCACGGTTTTCCAGCCGCGATTGACCGCTTTAACAATCGGTGACTCTGGCGAGACTTCGAAAGGCAACATGGTGGGTTTATCACGGATACCGTCATCAAACAGCTCGGCTTTCAGGCCGGGGAAGCGCTGGCACAGCGTATCCAGCAGCGCTTGCAGATCCGCCAACACACCTTCAACGGTTTGACCCGGCGCAAAGCGGGCTGAACCCTTCAGGCGTACAAAGTCAGCCACCTGCGGTGGACGCCACTCTTCCAGATCGCGCCCCAGCGCGCCGTGCACGGTGCCGATGTGCCCACGGTTAATTTTCAGATGTTCATCGCTTTTCGCGCCGCTGAACACCATGCCGTTAATCTGCGGAATCAGCTCAACGGCGGCGTTGATCGCATCGACGGCTTCTTCACGTTTCGACAAATGGCGGGTATCGCCCGTCAGTTCAATGGTGAACATCAGCGATCCCGCGTGCATGGTCAGCGCCTGCAGATCGGTCGGTTCCGCATTGATGAAGTAGTCCGCGCGCACGCCCTGTTCAATTGCCGCCAGCGTGCCGATACCGCCCTGCAATTCGCCCACCACGTAGGTCAGAATCACATCACCTTTCAGTTTCACACCGGCATCAATCAGCGTTTTCAGCGCACAGAAATAGGCCGCATCGCCCGCTTTCATGTTCGAGACGCCAATGCCGTAAATGAACTGGTCGTCAATTTTTCCTGCCCAGGGATCCACCGTCCAGCCTTCGGTCACCGGATTAGTGTCCAGATGACCATTGAACAGCAGGCTGTTGCCGCCACCGCTGCCCGCCAGGCGGCCGATGGCATTGAGACGGTCGCCCGGGACCTTTTGCAGTTCGGTTTCAAGGCCCAGCTGCGTCATCTGTTCTGCCATATAACGGGCTAACTCACGTTCGCCGTCGGTGGCGCTGTAGCTTTTGTGCTGCACCATTTTTGCCAAAAATGAGAGGCAGAACTCGCGATCGATATGATGAATTAACTGTTCAGGATTCATGCGTTTCTCGTTAAGCAACGGATTGGGATAAGTCGGGAACGTGCACCGCTTCAAGCAGTGCACGGGTATAAGGATGCTGCGCCAGCGCGCTCATATTCTCGCCGGGCAGCACTTCCACCACATCGCCGCGATACATCACCGCCACGCGATGGGCGATTTGGCGTATCAGGTTGAGGTCGTGGGTAATAAACAGGTAAGCCGTGCCGTAGCGGCGACGCAGCTCCAGCAAAAGTTCGATGATGGTGGCCTGCACGGACACATCCAGCGCAGCGGTGATTTCATCGCAAATCACTAAATCCGGTGGATTGGCAAAAGCGCGTGCGATAGCAACACGCTGCTTCTGACCGCCGGACAGCGCATGCGGATAGCGCGAGGCAAACTCTGCGGGCAACCGCACTTCTTCTAACAGGCGCGCCACGGCTTGTGCTTCCGTTTCTCCTGCAGGCAAACCGTATAAGCGCAGCGGACGCGCAATGATTTCACCAATGGTCATGCGCGGATTCAGCGAGGCGTCGGGATGCTGAAAGATCATCTGCACGCAGCGGCGATACTCTTTGTCCATCTGCGCGCGTCCTTGCAGCGCATAGCCACAAAAATCGATCTCACCGCTGAACGGCACCAGCCCGGTGATGGCTTTACCCAGCGACGATTTCCCCGAACCTGACTCGCCCACCACGCCAAGGATTTCGCCCTGATGCACAGTGAGCGAGACCGCATTGGCCGCGCGCGTGGTATTCGCCTCGCGTTTCAGCAAGCGGTCGACAAAACCTTGCTGACCATAATCGATGGTGAGCGCGTCCAGCGTCAGCAGCGGCTGCGATCCGGCGGCATCCTGCACCAGGCGCTGTTGCGGATTCGGCACTGCTGCGATCAATTTGCGGGTATAGCTGCTCTGCGGTGCGCTAAACAAACTCTGCGTGTCGGCCTGCTCAACGATACGGCCCTTCTCCAGCACGCAAACGCGATCGGCGACTTTCGCCACCAGCGCCAGATCGTGGGAAATATACAGTGAGGCTACCCCCGTCTCTTCGCGCAGTCGTTCATAGAGATCGAGGATCTGCGCCGAGCTGATCACATCCAGCGCGGTGGTCGGTTCATCGAAGATCATGCAGTCCGGCTGGCAGGCGAACGCCGTGGCGATTAAGATGCGCTGCTTTTCGCCCCCGGAAACCTGATGCGGATAACGGCGCATCATCCGTGCCGGATGCTTAAGCTCGACGTCATGTAACAGCGACTCGCCCAATTCCTGCGCTTCACGTGCGGTTAAACCGCGATGGCGTCGCAGCACTTCCGTTACCTGCTCGCCCAAGGTTAATGTTGGATTGAGTGAGGCGCTCGGGTCCTGAAAAATCATCCCCAGCTTCTCGCCACGCAGAGCCATCAGTTTAGGGGCCGGCAGACTGAGCAGACTTTCTCCGTTGAGGCGGATGTCGCCCCACTTCTCGCGCGCATTGCCCGCCAGCCAGCGCATGATCGCCCAGCCGAGCGTGGTTTTACCCGAACCGGATTCCCCCACTAAACCCAGCACTTCGCCGGGCATCACGTTTAACGTAATATCGCGCAGCACCGGCAGTGACTCACCGTTTTGTAACGCGTAATCAAGACTGTAATTTTCCACCGACAGCACCGGCTCAGGCTTCATACTCATCAGTGGCTCCTCGGGTTGAGCACGTCTCGCAGCCCGTCACCCAGTAAGTTAAAACCAATCGCCACCAGCGCGATCGCCAGGCCTGGAATCATCATCATCCACGGTGCGGTGAAGAAATAAGTGCGGGCTTCGGAGACCATCAGCCCCCACTCTGGCTCAGGAGGCTGTGCGCCTAAACCGAGGAAACTCAGGGTGGCGAACAGCATGATGGCGAAGGCCACACGGATGGTGGCTTCCACGATGATCGGTGCCAGGATATTCGGCAACATCTCGCGCAGGATGATGTAGTGCCCGGCTTCACCACGGGCAATCGCCGCATTGATGTAATCCTGCTGCCGCGCCGCTAGCGCCACGCTGCGTGAAATACGCACCATGCCCGGCACAAACGCGATGGTGATCGCCAGCACCGCATTCATGCTGCTCTGACCCAGCGTGCTGACAATCAACAAGGCAAACAGCAGGCTGGGAATCGCCATCACCGCATCCATGGTGCGCATCATAAACTCATCGAACTTGCCGCCCAGATAGGCACTGGCGGTGCCCAGTACTGAGCCAATCACCATGGCCAATGCGGTTGCCAGCAGCGATAGCACGATGGTGGAGCGTGCGCCAACCATCACCCGGCTGAAGATGTCACGCCCCATTTGATCGGTGCCAAACCAGTGTTCAGCACTTGGGGGTTTGTAACGGGTCAAAATCGAGATGGATTCAGGATCGAAGGGCGCGACATGCGCCCCGCCCACCACCATCAGCAGCGACAGCAGAATAATCAGCACCCCCACCGCGCCCTGCGGTGAACGCAGCAAACGTTTTAAAATATCAGGCATAGGAAATTCGCTTATCCAGAACCACATAGGCCAAATCGGCGAGGAAATTCACCACCGAATAGGTCGCGGCGAGAATCATCACACCGGCCTGAATGGTGGGCAGGTCGCGCGCCTGCACGGCAACAATCAGCTCACGGCCAATACCGGGAATGGCGAAAATCTCCTCGACCACCACAATGCCGCCAAGCAGATACCCAACATCCAGCGCCACAATGGTGATGGTCGGCAACAAGCCATTACGCAGTGCGTGGCGCCAGAGAATGCGGCGGCGCGACAGGCCTTTCAGCCAGGCGGCACGGATGTAGTCGGTGTGCAGCACATCGACCATCTCCGAACGCACCATGCGTGAGACGTGCGCCACCAGAATCAGCGCCACGGTGATTGACGGCAGGATCAGGTGCTGTACGCCGCTGATGAAGTTTTCACTTAGCGGCACATAGCCGGTGGCGGGCAGAATCTGCCAGACGTCAGCAAACAGCAGCAGCACCAGCGTTGCGGTGACAAACTCCGGGAAAGAGATGCCGATATAGGAGATGACGCTGACCAGCACATCGGCGGTTTTACCGCGACGCACTGCCGCCCAAATACCGAGCGGGATGGCGATCACCAGCATCAGCAACAGTGCACACACCGCCAGCAACAGCGATCGTGACAGCGCGGTCAATAACGTCGGCCCCACTTCCAGCCCATTGCGCATCGACACACCAAAATTGCCCTGCAACGCCTGGCTCAGCCAATGCAAATACTGCAACCATGCTGGCGCATCCAATCCCAGCCGTTCGCGCACCGCAGCGAGTGCCTCTGGCGTGGCGTTTTGGCCCAGCAAGGTGACAGCGGCGTCCGCTGGCAACAGCTGGGTGATGCCAAAGACCAGCAATGACACCACCAGCAAGGTGTAGATCATCAGCAACAGGCGTTTAAGCAGATAACTTGCTGTCACGGTCGCTCCTTACACTGCACGCTTAGGCGCTTTGTCAGTTAACCAGGTATGGTCGAGACGGAACACCGCACCACGCGGATGCAGATGA
The DNA here is from genome assembly GCF_000963995.1 of Pantoea sp. SM3. Classification (NCBI taxonomy): domain Bacteria; kingdom Pseudomonadati; phylum Pseudomonadota; class Gammaproteobacteria; order Enterobacterales; family Erwiniaceae; genus Pantoea; species Pantoea sp. SM3. Next base: position 52,816 of record NZ_JZRD01000018.1, on the reverse strand, counting down.
TATCCGCCGACGTAATCTCGGCTGGCAGCAAGCAGATCGAAGAAGGTCGGAATCAGCGAAGGCACTTCGTCATGCATCAATTGTTGTGCTTTGCCGTACAGCGTGGTGCGCTGGGCATCATCGTTGGTTTCACGGGCGGCGTTGACCGCACTATCGAAATCGGCGTTGTTCCAGCGTGTTTCGTTCCAGGACGCGGTCGAGGTGTAGAGCAGTGAGAACACCGCATCCGGCGTCGGTTGCATGTTGTAGAAACCGACGTAGAAATTGCCTTTTTTCCATACCTGATCGAGATACGTGCTGTGTGCCATGGTCTGCACTTCAATGCGGAAACCGCCTTGCTTGGCCATCTCACGCAGCGCGATACCCAACTGGGTGCGAGTCGCCGGTTTATCCGAGGCAATCAACGTTAAATCGAGGCCGTTGGGATAACCCGCGTCCGCCAATAAGGCTTTGGCTTTGCTGTAATCCACCGCTTTTTTCGCCAGGTTAGCGAAGTAAGGGTAAGAGGCGTTGATTGGCGTATCGTTGCCTGGCGAACCGAGGCCATCGGCAACAAAATCCACCGATGCCGGGCGATCAACGCACAGTGCCAGCGCCTGGCGCACGCGCACATCGTTAAACGGCTTTTGATCGCAGCCCATGTTCACATTGAGGAACTGACCGGATGCCACCCGCAGTGGCAACACACCGGACGATTTGGAGAGACGCGCAAATTCGCTCGACTGTGCACTCAGCATCAAATCGGTATCACCGGAGATCAGCGCCGAGCTTTCTGCGATGCCATCGGGATAGACCACCACTTCCACGCCATCCAGATAAGGACGCGCCGGGTCGTAATAATGCGGGTTGCGTTTCACCACGATTTTGCGTTCTGGATCGTAGGAAACCAGCTGGAACGGACCCGCGCCCAGCGAGGCTTTGGTGAGCTTGTCGTACTGACCCTGCGCAATGCTGGCAGGAATAATTTTGGCGTCTGGATAAGCCAGCATCACCGGCAAGTCAGCATAAGGGGCATCGGTTTCAATCAGCACGGTGTTGGCATCTGTGGCGCTCACCGCTTTGATCGGGCCGATGTTATGCAGGGCCGGTGACGCATTTTTCGGATCGAGCAGCGCCTGCAAGCTGGCCACCACATCTGCTGAAGTTAAGGCCGTGCCATCGCTGAACTTGAGGTTTGGACGCAGGGTGAAAGTCCACTGCTTGAGATCGGCGCTCGCCTGCCAGGATTGGGCCAGATCGGCTTCGGCTTTCATCTCCTGCGTCAGGCGCGTCAGGCCGCTGTAGAGCAACTCCGCGACAAGATATTCCGGGTTGACGCGCACCTGATGTGGATTCAGCACGCTGACCGCCTGATCGACACTAATACGCAGTACGCCGCCTTTACGTGGCGTGCCGCCCGGCGTCGCGCTGGTTACCGCTGCGGCATGGGCCGAGAACGACCAGGGCAGCATGGCTGCACCGGTCAGAGCGGTAGAGCTGGTGATAAACTGTCTGCGGTTTAACCCTTTCATCGCGCACATCTTCTCTTCCTCGTTAGTTTGTTAAATACCCTGGGTTGGCTGAAACTCATCGGCGAGATACGCCAGAATGGACTGCGAAAGTGCGATAACATCTGCCATCGTTGTGTACTCATCGGCGGCATGAATGCGGTTGTCGGGGCGGGCTAAACCGCCCAGTAAAATTTCCTGCATACCGGCCTGCTGGACCCAACCCATATCCGAACTGGTTGAGGATCCCCAGGGTTTAAACGCCTCCGCTTTAAAACCAAATCCCTGACTCAGTGCGGCCTGCCAGCGAGGCCAGTGCGGACCATCAGGATTGGCCACCGGGGCCAGATGACCAATCATTTGCACGCTGACATCCAGCGCAGGGCTGCCTTGCATCGCTTGATGGATGCAGTGGGTCAACTCCTGCCAGACATCGTCAAATGCCTCTTCCGGGGCATAACGTCGGTTGATCAGCAGTTCGAAGCGTTCGGGGATGGTCGAGCCTTTGCTGCCACCTTGTGCGGCAGCCAGCGTCAACAGTGAGGTCAGCGGTTTGCCCTGGTAATGCGGCGGTGCAGGCATTGCTGAGGCGCGCTGTTCCACTTCGCCTTTCAGTTGATAAAGCGCGTTCATCAGCGGCAGCGCGGCTTCAATGGCATTGATGCCGTGCAGCGGATCGCCGGAATGCGCGGAACGCCCGGTAATAATGATCTTGAGATCGATACTGCCAAAGCAGCCCGCCCAGATGCGGGGCACCGCGCCACCGTTGAAGCTCAACAGATGCCCGGCGAACCGCTGCTGTTCGGCGAGGTAGCGAATACCGGGATACAACCCGCCCTCTTCATCGGTACACAGCAGAAAGACCGGATTGAAACGCAGCGGCAGATTGCAGGCCTGCGCTGCACGAATCGCCGCCATCGCCGCCACAATCGTCCCTTTCATGTCCGCCGCACCGCGCCCAAACAACTTACCTTCGGCCACCGTCAGTGCCAGCGGAGGAAATCGCCAGCCATCCCCCGCAGGCACCGTATCAGTGTGAAAGTAGAGATTGCAGTTTTCGGCTGCGCCACAGTTAAGCGTTGCCAGCAAATTCACTCGTTCGCCGTACGCGCTGCCATCGGGCGCTTGCCAGAGATCTTCCGGCACTGAAACGCGCTCAAAGCTGAAGCTCATGGGCGTTAATAGCTGCGTCATCAGGTCGGCAAATTGCGCATAGCCATTGCCCGGTGGAAAGCAGGTATCCACGGCCAGCATGCGCTGCATATCGTCAGTTATCTGTGCGGTGTCATCCGCAATGCTCTCTAACGCACTGTTAAGGCGAGAATTCTGCAACATAGGATTATCGTCTGTTGTATTTCTATATAGTTTATAGATAATGCAATTCAAGGACGCAGGTCAATCGGTAATCGGAAACATGCAAAAAAACTATGACGCAGACGACACACCGCAATTCTCTCGTTTAAGCGAGGGAGAAGGCGCGCCGTTGTATGAAGTGGTGAAACGCCATATCAGCGAATCAATCCTGCAGGGTGAGCTACCTGCGGGCACGATCCTGCCGAGTGAAAACAGCCTGGCGTCGAAATTTGGCGTGTCGGTGGGAACGGTGCGCAAAGCGCTGGCCGCGTTGACCACCGAAGGGATGTTGATGCGCCGTCGCAAAACCGGCACGGTGGTGACTGGCTGGGCACCGCTGCACAACCTGAGCCACTTTTTCCAGTATTTTCGCCTGCACGATAACAGCGGCGGCTTGCTGCATTCAGAAACGACAGTGCTGGATTATCAGTTGAGCCAAGCCAACGAGCGGGAAGCAGAAAAACTGCAGATTGCCGCAGGAGATGACGTGATACGCCTGAAACGTACGCGTCGGGTGAAAGGTATTGCCGCCATGCATGAAACACTGATATTGCCTGCTGCGCGTCTGCCTGATTTCCCTCCCGCGGAACACTTGCCGCCGTTGCTCTACCGCTTTCTGTTCGAACAGTACGACGTCCGCGTAGCAGCGGTACGTGAGCAGATCACGGCACAGCTGGCGAATGAAGAAGATGCGACATTGCTGGAGCTGACATTGCCGCACGCGGTGATGGTGATAGATGAAGTGTCTTTTGACCAGAGTGCGATTCCGGTGATCCTTGCGCACCACCGTTTCAGCACCGAGCACTTCATGTATGTGAATGAGGTACGGTAAAACGGCTTCACCCCCTGAGATGCCAGGGGGCGTCACAGATTAAGGCACCTAAAACAGAGCACATCCTTACCCGGTGTTAATTCATCGGCAACCCCTGAAACGGCGACCGATGTCAGGTGATGTAACCGTTTATCGGCGCAGGCGCGCCGCGACCGGATTGCCCTGCGCAGCACTGCTTGCAAGCTGATAAGCGTTGTGCGAGGCGCGTTGCGGATAGCGGAAAAACAGCGCAATTGAAATGAATGAGACGATGGCCACGGCGGCAACATAATACACCAGCGTAAACGCACTGCCCGACCAGCCAATTAACGCCGCCCCAATCAGCGGTGCAGTGCCGCCAAACAACGCGGTACCGGTGTTGTACGCCATCGCACCGGCAGAAGCACGCATCTCTGCCGGGAACATATCGACCAGACTGATGGTCATTCCGCTGGTGACCATCGGGAAAACCATCACTGGCACAACCGCTGCAATAATGGCACTGCTTAACGTGCCATGCTCAGCATAGGTGAAAGCAAAGAACATCGCCGGAATCACCAGTATACAGCCCAGCAGCAACCAGCGTTTTCTGCCCACCACATCACTGAGATAGCCGTGCAATAGCGTGCTAAAAATCAGGACAAACTGCGAAACTAACACCGCCATTGCTGCATCGGTTTTGGCTAACCCGACAAACGTGGTGAGATACGTGGCGAAGAAGCCCAGAATCAGATAATTGGGCAGCGTATGGCTCATGAGTATCGACATGAACACCAGAATATTTTTCCACTGCGAGCGAATGACCTGAGTCACCGTTGGCGGGTTCAAACGCTGCTCCACACGCGCCCGTTCAACCGCGCGGAACTCCGGGCTCTCATCAAGTTTGCGGCGAATCAGTAGCCCGACGAGTCCCAACGGAAGGCCGATGGCAAACAGCACGCGCCAGCCCCACTCCTCCATTTGTGTCGCCGTGATTAACGAAGACAGCAGGGTGTAGAGGCCAATAGCGATCACCGTGCCGATATAGGCACCTATGGGTGAGAATGAAGCACGAAAAGCGCGGCGTTTTTGATCGCTGTTTTCGACGATGTAATCTGTGGCTGTCGCGTATTCGCCGCCAGCGAAAAAGCCCTGAATCAGTCGGCAAATCACCAGCAGTACGGTGGCGCTGGTGCCTGCCTGCGCGTAAGTGGGGAGAAGAGCGGTCAAACCGGTTACCACACTCATGCCGGTGATAGTAATCATTAACACCGAACGCCTGCCCCAGCGATCGCCCGCCAATCCCAGCACGATGCCACCAATCGGGCGCACCAGAAAACTCGATGCATAAAGCAGTAATACCGAGAGCAGTGCCGTCAATGGCGCATCCTGCGGGAAAAAGATCCGTGAAATCACACTGGCCAGTAGGCCGTAGAGGGCAAAGTCGAGAAACTCGACCAGATTGCCGGCAACAGCACCGATCAGCGTTTTGCGCTGCATTTCAGGTGTCACCTGAGGAAGCGTGGCAGAAGTTGTCATGGTTAACCCCATCTTCACCGCATAACAGCACGGTCAGTGAACGTGACTCAGAATGAATTTAATCATTCCACATTACGGCATGGCATTCCGTTAATTACGTTAGTTGAGTGAAAATTAGACGTCAATATGCGGGTGAGAGGATTTCGCTATAGGTCACACGGAGATTGAGCAGGAGGGCGAAAAGGGAGAGGAGTCGATTTATTTAGTACAAAAACAACATGTTAGGATGAAATGACCACACCTCAGTGTGGTCATTGCGTCATGCCGTTAACCTCTGGCATTTCTCTGGAAGCCAATTGCCTGGGCAGCCTGAACGGTTAGCGCGCCCCACTCTGCGATTTTTTCTTCATGGTAACGAGAGTCCGGCATCGAGATGCAGATACTGGCGACCGGCTGGTGGGCAGCATCAAAAATGGGTGCCCCGATAGCGAAAATACCGGAGCGATAATAGCCACGGTTGATGGAGTACCCGCGCTCACGCACCTGCTTCAGTTCTGCGCGAAGTTTATCGGCATCGGTGATGGTCGCCGGGTTAAAGGCACTCAGCTCGCCGGTAAGGATATTTTCAAGCTGGCTTTCCGGTAAGAACGCCAAAATCGCCATGCCGTTTGCCGTGGAGTGAATGGGTGCAATATCCCCAATTGGGCTCACCGCGCGAACGGGATGCGGACTTTCCAGCCTGTCGATCACCACCACCGCGCCATTGCCGTCATACACCGACACGTACACCGTCTCCTGCGTACTATTGCGCAACTCTGCCATCGGATCCTGGACGGCAGCAGACAGCCCGCCTCCCGCCAGCTCGATCGGCCGCACGCTGAGCACACGCGGGCTGACAGTCCAGCGCGGCATGTCGCCTTCAATCAATCGTAACCAACCTGCCTCATGAAAGGTCCAGAGAATGCGCTGCACGGTGGTTTTTGGCATCGACATCATTTTGGCCAACTCGCCCACACTGATCGGCTGTTTCTCGGCCACCATCTCCAGCACTTTCAGGCTTTTAATCAGGCTCTGCATACTCCACCCTCCCTACTTAATGACTTCATTGTCTCAACTTGCTGTGCCGTAATATGGCACAGCCTGCCCTCTCCCGCTCGGCGTTTTGCCCGTGAGCCGATCACAATTTCCTCCGAATGCTTAATTTTTGTGCTTGCAGGGCAGATAAAATCATGTCACGTTAAATTTATGGAATGGCATTCCTTATTGTGGAACGGCTAAGTTTTCAGCCGCTGAATTCATCAATGATGTTTAGCGAGGCGGAGTGATGGCAGGTCATCAGTCGATATTTACCGAAGATTTTAAGGCGGCACCCTATTGGTGGGAGCAGTGGCAGCCGCAGGATGCGTTGCCCAGTGAGGTTCCGCCTGAAACGGAATACGTGATTATTGGCGCTGGCTATGCCGGGCTGTGCTGTGCATTGACGCTGGCGCAACACGGCAATCAGGTGGTGATTCTGGAAGCCGGCCTACCGGGCAGTGGCGCGAGTACCTTGAGCGGCGGTCAGGTCACTGGCGGCATCAACGTGGGCAAGACCATGTCGGCAAAAAAGGGATTGCGGCAGAGCGATGAGCAACTGAAGCGCGACTTGTTGCTGGAGGCGGCTGACGGTTATCGCTATCTGGAAGATCTGATCGCACAACATCACATCGCCTGCGATTATCGACAAACCGGTCGCCTCGCCGCCGCGTGGATACCGCAACATCTGGAGAGCTGGAAAAAGCGGTTGCCGCTGCTAAACAGCGTGAGCCAGGTGCAGGCGCGCATACTGACGCGCGATGAACTGCGCGCCGAGTTGGATAGCCCGGCCTATCACGGCGGCGTGCTGATTGAGCGTGCTGGTCTGCTCAATCCCGCGCTTTATTACGCAGGTTTGCTGGATGCGGTGCGCAAAGCTGGCGTGGTGGTTTGCAGTGGTTCTGCGGTGAGTCGTATTGAGAAACACAGGGCGCATTACCAGGTTGATTCTCTGCGCGGCCGTCTCAACGCGCGTCAGGTGATTATCGCCACCAATGGCTATACCGGGCCAGAAATGGCGCACTTACGCGCACGCGTGGTACCCGTCACCAGCCATCAGATTGCCACTGAACCGTTATCCGCAGATTTACGACGCACGCTGATCCCGCATCAGCGCGGCATCGCGGAAACCCAACGCGTCACGCACTATTTTCGTTATTCACCCGATGGCTCTCGTCTGCTGTTTGGGGGGCGCGCGCGCTTCTACGCCCTTGATCGCCAGCAGTCTGCGCGCGTGCTACATCAACATCTGACACAACGTTTCCCTCAGTTACGCGACATCAAAATCAGCCATAGCTGGGGCGGTAAAGTCGCCGTCACGCTCGACTATCTGCCGCATATCGGCCAGACGCCGCAAGGCTGTTTTTATGCCGTGGGCTGTAACGGCAGCGGTGTCACCATGATGAGTTGGCTAGGCCATCGATTAGCTCGTCACCTGATTGAAAACACACCGCTCAACGCAAGTCCTTATGGGGTATCGCCGCTGCCCGGCCACCCGCTCTACACCGGCAACACCTGGTTTATGCCGCTGCTTGGCAGCTACTACCAGGTGCGCGATCGCCTGGATAAATCCGCTCATCCGCAAACCAATTAGGAGGAAGTATGGGACTACGCATTGGTGTCGATATCGGCGGCTCGTTTACCGACTTCGCCGTTTTCAACGAAGCATCGGGTCAGTTGCACAGCCTAAAAGTGTTTTCACGACCCGATGATCCGGGCCAGGAAGTGCTGCACGGCGTTCAGGAGTTAGTGAAGCGCTATGGGATCGATCCCGCCGATATTGACTATTTCACCCACGGCACCACCGTTGGCGTGAATGCCGTGGTGCAGAAAAAAGGCGCGAAGCTGGGGCTGATCACCAATCGCTATTTCGAGGATGTGCTGGCACTTGGCAGGCTGAAGACGCCGGATATGTACAGCCTGCATTCGCTGCGTCCGGAACCCCTGGTGTCGCGCGAAAATGTGTTTGGCATTGACGGTCGAATGGATGCGAGCGGAAAAGAACTCGCGCCGATTGCAGAACAGAGTGTACTGGCCGCTGTCGCGGGCTTGCGCGATGCAGGCTGTGAAGGTGTGGTGATTGCCCTGCTGCATGCCTATCGCAATCCCGAACATGAGAAGCAGGTTCAGGCTCTGATTGCAGCGGCCGTGCCAGGCTTTTTTGTCTGCTGCTCCAGTGATGTCTGGCCAACTATCCGCGAATTCGAGCGTACGCAAACCGCCGTGATTGGTGCCTATGTTCAGCCACGCGTCGCGCATTATCTCGGTGCTTTGCAGCAGGCACTGACGCAAGCAGGCGTGACCGCTGAGCTGAAAGTCACCAAGTCCAATGGCGGCGTGATGAGCGCAGAGCGCGGTAAAGCCGAGTGCGTGCAGATAATCTTGTCGGGAACCGCATCGGGTGTGATGGGCGCAGCCTGGGTGGCACGCCAGTGCGGTCGTGAGAACGTCATGAGTCTGGATATTGGCGGCACCACCGCCGATGTGGCGCTGATCGTCAACGGGGAAGCGCAATATGACACCGGTGAGTATATCGGTGACTACCAGATTCATATTCCGTCCGTATCCGTCACATCGATTGGTGATGGCGGCGGTTCTGTGGCGCGCGTTGATGAGTTTGGCGTGCTCAAAGTTGGGCCAGAAAGCGCAGGCTCAACGCCTGGGCCAGTGTGTTATGGACGAGGCGGCACGCAGCCCACGATTACCGATGCTTTCGTGTCATTGGGCATTCTTGGCCAGGCAAAGTTGGGCTACAACGCGGTGAATGTGGATGTCGCCGCCGCCAAAACCGCAATAGGATCGCTGGCCGATCGGCTGGGTCAATCCATCGAAGCAACGGCGGAAGCGATCATCAACGTTTCCGTGTCCGGCATGTACGCGGGAATTAGCCGACTGGTTTCCCGCTTCGGTATCGACCCGCGCGCCTTTTCCCTGATGCCTTTTGGCGGTGCAGGCCCGATGATGGCCTGTTATCTGGCGCGTGCAATGCACATGCGTGAAGTGCTGGTGCCGCTGACGCCCGGCGTGCTAAGTGCATTAGGCGGTCTGGTTGCCGATGTGAAAAACGATTTTGTTCGCATCATTTATGGTGATTTAAGCGCAGAGAGCTTGCCACACCTCGAAGCTGAATATCAGCAGCTCGAACAACAAGCGCGCGAATGGCTGAGCCACGAAGTCAGTGATGCCAGCCAGGGCCAGTTTAGCCTTTCTGCGGAGATGCGGTACAAGGGACAGTCGTTTGAGATCGCCACGCCGTTGCAGCGGGATGATTTAGCCAACGGCAACCTGTTATCAATGCGTGAAGCCTTCCATGCGCAACATCATCATTTATATGCCTACAGCGACCGTGATGCGCAGATTCAGGTGGTATCCCTGCGTCTGGTGGTCAGCATGCCGACACCGAAGCCGCAACTCGAACCTTTGCCGCACTCTGACGCCGCACCGATCCCCGCTGAGCATATTGATGTGTGGATGTCGGGCCGTTATCTCACCGTGCCACTTTACCAGCGTGAGCAGCTTGCGGGCGGTCAGTCATTTACCGGACCCGCGGTGATTACCCAGTCCGACACCACTGTCGCCGTATTACCCGATTTCCGCGCCCAGGTGGATGCGCTCGGCAATCTTATCCTCACTGACCTCACCCACACGGCTTAATAAAGGAGTCGCGATATGGCTTTTGATACTTCAGGTCTGCAGATTCTGGCTAACTACTGTGTGGCGGCAGCAGAAAGCATGGCCCATACGCTGGTGCGCACCGCACATTCGACTTTTGTCAAAGAGACGGAAGACTTCTCCTGTGCCCTGCTCACCCCCGAAGGCCTGGCATTTGCTTCGCCGAAAACCTTAGGTGCCACCTGGTATATCGGTCTCGATTACGGACCGGTACTCGGCATGATCGAGGACTATCGCCCCGGCGATGTGGCGATGACCAACGATGCTTACAGCGGTAACGTTGCAACACACAGCCCGGATATGGTGATGTGGAAACCGGTGTTCTGGCAAGGCAAGCTGGTGTGTTTTGTTGGCGGTCATATTCATAATACCGATGTGGGCGGGGCCGTGCCCGCCTCGCTGTCGCGCACGCTGACGGAGATCCATCAGGAAGGCATCCGTATCCCACCGACGAAGATCGTGCGTGAAGGCGTGCTGGATGAAGCGTTGCTCGCGTTGATCAAAACCAATGTGCGTGCGCCGGAACAGAATATGGGTGACCTGCATGCGCAACTGGCGATGCTGGCCAATGGCGAAAAACGCGTGCTGGAGATGATCGCGCATTTCGGTGTGGAAGATTTTCAGCAAGGTATGGTGGCCCTGCTCGATTATGCCGCGCAGCAGGCACAACGCATCCTCGAGAGCGTGCCTGATGGCGATTACTTCTTCGCGGAATACGCTGACGAAGACAGTGTGAACGGCAAACCGATGCGCGTGGCGATAACGCTGAAAATTCGCGGCGGCCGCGCCATCCTTGATTACACCGGCAGCGATCCGCAATTGCTTTCATCCTTGAATATGCCGACCGGCGGCATGACGCGTCACGCGCTGGCGCTGGTCGGCTATCACTATGTGCTCTATACCCTGAATCCCGATATTTTGCTCAACGCGGGGCTGGATCGTGTCGTCGAATGTGTGCTGCCCGAAGGCAGCGTGATGAATGCCGTTTACCCGGCGGCCGTCGGCATGCGCAGTCTGACCTGTAAGTTAACGCATGTATTGACCTTTGGCGCGTTTTCACAAGCGATCCCTGACCGTTTGCCTGCCTGCGCGGCCTGTGGATTGGCGATTCTGAACGTTAAAACCACCAACACCTCGGGCCGACCGGTGATCGCTTCCATTGGTCCGGTGGGCGGCGGTGCGGGCGGCATGCCGTTCGGTGACGGAGAAGAGGGATCGGGGGCTAACGTGGCCTTTCTGCGCAATACGCCAGTGGAGATTAACGAAGCGGAAGTGCCGATTCGTATCACCCGCTACTGTCTGGTACCCGACTCCGGTGGTGCAGGAAAATATCGCGGTGGCTCCGGGCTAATGATGGAGTTTCAGGTGTTTGCACCTGATACCACCGTGACGGCGCGCAACCGCGATCGCACCCACTTTGCTTCCTGGGGCGTCCTTGGCGGGAAAGCGGGCAGTAATGCCATTTTTGTGAAAAACCCGCAGAGCGAAGCACCAGAAATGCTCGGCAATAGCGATGTGATTCGTTGCCAGGCAGGAGATGTGATTCGATTAACGGGAGCCGGTGGCGGCGGATATGGTTCACCGCTGGAGCGTGATCCCCAGCAGGTGTTATCAGACGTGAAAAGCGGTTACGTTTCTTCGGCGCGTGCCGAGCAAGATTACGGTGTGGTGATCCGCGAGGGTGAACTGGACGTGGAAGCCACGCAGATGACACGCAACCAACGCTCTGCGACAGCCGCCAGTGTGGCACATTTTGACTTTGGCCCATGGCGTACTCGCTTTGAGCAGAGCTGGACGCCGGAGCGATATCGGGCACTGACTGATATCTTGTCTCGCGTGCCGGTCATATGGCGTTTTCATATCAAGCATCGCCTGTTTGATGCGCTTGCCGCTGCGGAAGCCAGGGGACAAACCGCTCAGGGCGGTCAGGTGATCTATCAACTCTTTGACGAATTAAGTGAGGAGTTCCGGGATTTCCTGCAGGCGTAACGAGGCCTAAAGCAGCAAAAAAAGGGATGCTATCGTCAGCATCCCTTCTCGTTTTCACCGGGTTAGAACGGACCCCAGTTGATCGCCACGCCAATCAGCAGCGTCACCACGCAAATCACAAACCAGATGGCGACGACCGGTGCCACGAATTTAAGCCACTTGCCGAACGAGATATTGGCGGTCGCCAGCGCCGCCATCAGCACGCCGGATGTCGGGCTGATGGAATTCACAATCCCTTCGCCCAGCAGCACGGTCTGCACCGTGACCTGACGTGTCAAACCCAGGTTATCACCCAGCGGGGAGAAAATCGGAATCAACAACGCTGACTCGCCCGAACCGGACGAAATGCCGAAGTGCATCAGTGCGGCGCTGATAAACATGCCCACAGCGGCAATCGCGGGCGGAACCGGCGCCAGCAAGTCTGACAGGAAGCCGACAATCGGATCGAGGATATTGCCCTGTTGCAGCACCACCGAAATCGCACCTGCCATCCCGACAATAAAGCCGCCTTTGACTAGCTGAGAGCAGCCGGACAGGAAGGTGTTAGCAATAGCAGAACCGGACAAACGACCAATCAAACCGACCATAATCGACAGGATGATAAACATCGCTGACATCTCATTGGTGGCCCAATGCAGTTGCACCGTGCCCACCATAAACAGAATCAGCGTCACCGCGCAGGTCAGCAGAATCAGTTTATGACGACCGGTAATCGCCAGCGGTTCAGCGCTTTCTACGGTTTTGTCCGCACGCACCTGACCATTTTTACGCATGCGCTTCACGGTAATGATCAGATAAATCGCCACCGTTAACACAAACAGCAGGTTGGTGATGCCGCGCAGTAACATGCCCGAGAACAGCGGCAACTGCGCCAGATGCTGTGTCAGACCGGTGGTTGCCGGGCCGAGAAACGCCACGTTGAACCCTGCCGCGCAGGTCAGGTAGATCAGCGCCATGCCGATCACCGGCGGCAAGCCTAACGAACGCGCCACCAGCAGACCAATCGGCACAAAGGCCACCACCGAGTTTTGCACCACGCCGGTACTGCCAAGGATGGCGAAGATCACCGCGAAAATCAGGATCAGACGGGTATCGCTGATTTTGGTACTGCGTGACAACGAATTCAGCGCCGTGGCAATCGCGCCGGTGGCTTCAATCACCGCCAGCAGCCCGCCGGTAAACAGAATCAGGAAAATGATCGGTGCTGCTTTGATCACGCCTTGCACGATGGCCATGAAAATCTCGCCGGGATAAACACCGGTACGCGCCACTTCATGCAAACTGCCTTTAATGGCAAAGGTCACGCCATTGCGGGTTTCGTGATCAAACTTGCCCGCCGGGATAATCCAGGTCGCGACCGCAGCCAGCACCAGAATGATAAACAGCAGCAGATAAGGGCTCTGCTCACTCTTTTTCCCTGCGGGTTGCATCGCACTATTTTTCTCAACATTAACCTGCGACATGGTTTTCCCCCAGCATCAAGCCCGCCACCAGCGCGGTGCGTGAGGCAATATCGGCAATGATGATGTGTTCGTGACGCGCGTGAATACCTGCGCCGGTCGCACCCAGGCCATCTAAAGTTGGGATACCCAACGCCGCAGTGAAATTGCCATCGCTGCCGCCACCGACCGATTGACCTTCCACGCTGAAGCCGATCTGTTGTGCCACGGCTTGCGCACGCTGCAGGATAGCCCGCGACTCTGCACTCTGGCGCATCGGCGGACGGGATTGTGCGCCGGTAATCTCCAGCTTAATGCCCGGTAAGTGCGGCTGAATCTCGGTGATCTCGGCGTGAATGCGCTGCGCTTCCTCTTCGCTGGTAACGCGCGTATCGATGCCCAGTACCGCTTTATCCGCCACCACGTTGATGCGATTTCCGCCTTGCGCAATACCCACGTTGACGGTAGTGCCACGATCCGGTGCATTTAATCCATGCAGGAACAGCACCTGATGCGCCATCTCCTGTACCGCGCTGATACCTTCTTCAGGATTGTTACCCGCATGCGCGGCCTGCCCGGTGATCACGATTTGATACTGGCCCGTGCCTTTGCGCGCCACCTTCAGTGCGCCGGTGCCAGCCACGGCCGGTTCCACCACCAACACTTGCGATGATCCCAGCGCATGACGAGACAGCCATTCACTGGAGCTTGGGCTGCCCACCTCTTCGTCGCTGCCACACAGGAAAACGATGCGTTTCCCTGCCAGCAAATCCTGTTCTTTTAACGCGCGTGCCGCCCAAATCGACTGCACCAGTCCGGCTTTCATGTCCAGAATGCCGGGACCGTAGAATTTGCCATCTTCCTCGCGCATCGACAATTCGCCTTCATCCCAGACGGTATCAAAATGGCCTAGCACCACGGTTTGATCCTCGCCTGAACCCAGCGTGAATTTAAGATGGTTGCCGTAGTGTTCCTGTACATCGATTTCAGCATCAATACCCAGACGCTCAGCAAACAGGGCACGCAGCACGTCGCCACAGCGATCCACCGCTGCCTTGTTCATTGACGGTGACTCAGCTGCCACCAGGGTTTTAATATCTGAGAGAATGTCGTCTGAATGCTGTTGCAAATAACTTATTATATTTTTCATTACTTCTGTCCTCACCAAGTGAATCCCGAGTATGAGGATAAAATTGCGCTTAAAAAATGGGTATAAAACGTTATTATTGTTGACCTGAGAACAACAGATAATGAAAACCTATGGCAATGCTGCTCTATCCTGACAAGTCCATAAGATACTTGTATGAAGTCGGTGTTCATGGCGGCATTCGTCGCGCGGCGGAGGCGCTGGATGTGGATCCCGCAGCCATCAGTCGTCAACTTTCGCAGCTGGCGCGTGATATGCAATTGCCGCTGCTGGAGCGGCGCGGACGCAATGTTGTGCTGACCGAAGCGGGGAAATTGCTGGCTGAAGATTATGCGCAAACGCATCAGCGCAGAAGCCACCTGGAAAGACGTCTGCGTGATTTGCGCCATAAACGCGGCGGCTCGATCCGCATGCGTGTCGGCCAGGGGATGGTCGATGAGGTGGTGAAGTATGTCTTGCGGCCTTTTTCGCAAAGCTACCCTGAAGTGTTCATCGATATTTTATCCGGCGATATGCAAACCACGGTGAGCCTGATCACCCGTGGCGAAGTGGATATGGCCGTAGGCTTTGGCCCTCTTGGTCCGCCCGGCGTGAAGTGTCACAGTTATCTGCGCGGCCCCATCTGCGCCATTGTGCATCGTGATCACCCTATCGGATTGTATCAACAGGTAGAGGTCAGCGATCTTGCCGAATATCCGCTGATTGGCATGGATAAAGACTTTGGTATTCAGAGCTATATGAATGTCATGTTTAATCAGGAAGGATTGGTGTTCACGCCCGCCTACAGCTGCAACCTGTTTTCCAGTGCGATTGCGCTGAGCCAGGCGGGAATGGGCATTGCCTTTATGACGACGAAAGTGGTGGAAGACGCCCTGGTGTCACGCAATCTGATCGCGGTGCCGATCAATCATCGCATCGCCCGCGAGAGCCAATGCCATCTGTTACGCAGCGCCGACCACCGCTTTACCCCTGCTGCGCAGCACCTTTGGCAGCTGCTGTGCCAGTTTTTTGACGGAACGGGCGCGAATTAAAGGGTTTTACTGAGACAGATAGACTCGGATCTCCCCACATAAGGGCCGTAATTATCTATCTGTTGAAAGCCCTGCTTCAGATAAAACAACACCGCACGCGTGTTGATGACACGCGTTGAGAGCCGAATATCTTTATAGCCCGCTTTTGCCGCCCACTCTTGCAGATAATCCAAAAGCGCCGCCCCCACGCCGGATACGCTGCGATCTGAATACATGCGTTTCAGTTCTGCGACGTCATCCGACAGCGGCCGCAGTGAAGCACAGCCTACTGCTCTGCCCTGTTGATCTTTTGCCAACACCCAGATGGATCGCTTTGCATCAATCGCTTCAGCGCTAAAGTGGCTTTTGCCGTTGTTCCCGGTAATCGCCGACAACTCGGTAGAGAGCTGTTCAATCAGACGTTGAGATTCAGGTGCAAAAGGATCGGCGGGTTCGATAGTGATCATGATGGGCTATCTTCCTGATAGGCGGGCGATGACGCTCATCGCCTCCGGTTAAACCTGCATTGAACACGTTAAACCGGAAGCGCATCTCTGCCTATTACTTTTGCTGCTGCTGTTTGGCTGCAGCTTCTTTTTTCTGCTTACTGGCCATGTGATGGCCCACAATACAGCCCCCAACCGCACCCATCACGGCATGGTGCGCAACATGTCCCGCTGCGGCACCCATCATCGCGCCTTTCAGGCATCCTTGTGCTTCAGCCTGAGCGTTGACGGCTAAAAACAGGCCTAAAGTGATGACCAGTTTTGACAGATTTTTCATACAACTGTGGTTCCGAAAAGGGATGAAGCTGAGTACGTTACCGATAAATTTGTACGAATTCGTGCACTATTCGCTGAGGCGCAGGATTGAATGAAGGCTGTTGATGAATGGTTGTGGATTGGGTGTGCCGGGAAGGGTTCTCATTGAGACTGTGGGTGATGTAGGCCGACCGCGTCAATAAAATCCCCGTTGCCGCCTCTTCTCAACAAACTGCACCGCGTGACGCCCACGCTTCGCACCATTGACCTTCAGCTCTACCGTACTGTTGCAGGGCATAAAAGGCGGTGCTGGCGCGAGCTCGGTAACCAGCGAAGCCGCTAGCCCCTTTTGCTTTAAGTGATTCCACATCAAATCAGGAAAACGACTCCGCCCCTGTAAGCGTACCGCATAACACCCCAAATACGGCAATTACCAAGCGCGATCTGTTAAATGGCTTTAATTTCGGGGAAGGTTTCATTGCTGTTATGTCACTCACTGCGCGTCATACGGCTTTTCGCTGTGTAAGCGAGGGCCACTGCTATCCTCACCAGAGTTGATAAACTAGCTGCTCGAACTTTAATACTCATACGTATTGAAAAAGGTAACGTATCCATAAAATTTATGCTTCCTGATTGACGTAAAACCATCCGGCCGCTGCTGAATGAAAAAAAAGTGAATATTAGAAAAGATGGTCGCGGTATTTAAACAATTCTAAATCGGTGGTCAACCCCAGTTTTTTCATCCCCGATTGTTTGTGCCCGCTGATGGTTTTACGACTGCGTTTTAATTTTTCCGCGATCTCAATCACCTGCATGCCATCGAGGAAACAGCGAATCACTTCGGCTTCACGTGGCGATAACAGCGTATCCAGGTGAGAAATCTTATCGCCGTTGGCGTGATACAGCGGTCCATCTAATACCGCGCCATCGCACTTACGCACCGGTATTTTTCTTAATTCACTTTCAATGTTATCTGGAATAAAGCGCAGCCCGCTGTCAATCACGCGAATGGCATCAAAATACACCTGCGCCTCTTCACGTTTAGAAATATAGCCTTTGATTCCACTCATAAAGGCAGCGCGTATTACCGCCAGGCTTTCCATGGATGACGAGAGTAAAATTTTTAATTTTGGATGACGTAATAAAATCTGTTTTATCAACGACAAGCCATCTAGCTCATCGCCACCCAAAATATAATCCAGCACCAGCACATCAGCAGAGTTCTTCTGCAACCATGTTAAGAGTTCGCGGCTATGGGCAAAACTACCGATAATCTGCATATCAGGATATTTTCGGGCCGCCAATTCCAGTGATAATCGAATCATCGGGTGGTCATCCAGTAATACCACCGCTATTTTTTCACCCGCGTAACGGATCATCCGTTTAAACCTCATTAGTCAGCCAGAATAAACACCAAAATACATTTTATTGCGCGCGGATCGTAACGCAAGGCGAGACTATTCTGAGTCAACGGTTACTGATTGAACGGTAGGAATTTACTTACACAAGCGTAGCAAGGTGCAGCGCCATCAAACTTCTCTGACAACCGTCGGTAAAACAAGACCGAGCCTGGCTACCGGTGAGCCCGGTGCTATTACTATTAAGCGCACCACCGCCCACGATCTCACACGCGACTTACAGCTTGATAATGTCTGGCTAACGCCGGATTCAACCTTAGGTACGCTGAACTTCAGCTTTGTTGTGAACCGCCGTGCGCCACAATTACTCACCGCTATTGATCAGGTGCTTTATGCCTTGCCGCTAGTGAGTCGTTTGCGCATTTCTCACGATTGGGGGTTGAACCACGATGCCGCTGAAGCGTCACGCGTACTGGCGTTCAGCCCAGGAGAGATAAGGATACCCTGATGCACGTTATTATTTATGACAAGCAACCGCTAATTCTCGATGTTTTAGTGCCTTTTTTTCAGCAACGTCACGATAAAGTGATTGTCGCCACCGGCGATGAGGATGACTTCATTTATAGCACGCTGGTGTATCGCCCACATCTTGTGGTGTTTGATCCGGCCCAACTCAGCCACTCCTCACTGATTAAACTCATTAGGTTAAAGCGCCATTATGCCGATATCCAAATCTTTGCCTATGCAGGAGACGAAAGCGTTTATTATCTGTTGCGCAGTTTACGCCTGGAATACCAGGCGTATATGAGCAAAGCCTGTCCCATTGAAAAACTCAGCAGCGTGTTAACCGCGCTCGCCAATAACGAGCCCGTGGTATTTCGCCATGCTAAAAACACTTATCATCAGCTCTATCCTGACAGACCGATCATCCAATCACTCACCAATCGGGAAGTACAAATACTACGTCATCTGGCCGCCGGTAAAAAAAATAAGACCATTGCCCAGGAACTGGGTCTCAGTTGTAAAACCGTCAGTACCTATAAACGCAGTATTATGAAAAAGATGCAAACCAGTAAGATAAGCGATGTGGTGGATTTAGCCGCGAGAAATGGCTTTGCTTAGCAGAGAAATAAACCGATGCCTCACAGCACCGGCGAATTCTGTAAGTCAGAGAGATAGGCGTAAAGTTCTGTCGTCAGTAAAGTCAGGGCGGGTGTGAAGCTCACGGTCGGTAAAGAGGTATCCCGGCACTGCATTTCCAGACTCAGGCAGGCATCTGCCAGATCATTACGCCGCGCAATACGCAGGCTTCCCGCGATACGATGCACAAGATCGGCGATCGCATGGCGATCCTCAGCTGGCGTTAAAGCAGCAAGTATTGAAAGATCCTCTTGTAACGTCGTTACCATGAGATCATGCAGGCTTTCCGCCATACGTTGTTCTTCATCCGCCTGTTCTGCAGGCAGGTTCTGTTCCTCACTCCATTCAGCTGCCTGTCCGGAAAAGGCCTGACTGAGTGCAGCGGACAAACTGTTTAACGAACACGGTTTGAATAAACAGCTGTTCATGCCCGCTTCCATGCAACGCTCATAGACTTCGTGCATGGCATTGGCCGTAAAGCCAATAATCCACGCCGCCCTACGCGACTGCTCTTCTTCCGATTCACGGATTACCTGCGTCAATTGATAGCCACTGAGGCCCGGCATATTGCAGTCAGTGATGATCGCATCGTAATGTTCTTGCTGCCAGCATTGCAGTGCTTCATAGCCATCGCACGCCAGTGTCGCCTGCTGCCCCAGCCAACTGAGCTGTTTCGCCAGTAACATGCGATTGGCGACATTATCATCGACCACCAGCACCTTCCCGCTGGGCAAAGCGGCGGCAATATCACGGATTGATTTGTCTTTTTCCTCCGCAAGGCTCATCAGTGGCAAACGCATCACCGCTTGCACACAAGTCCCAATGCCCCGCTCGCTGCTCAAGGTTAAGGTGCCGTTCATTTTTTCACAAACGGTACGGCTGATATAAAGACCTAAACCGGTCCCAGAGCGGCGATTATCCGCCTGACTAAAGGGCTGGAACAGCGTTACCTGCTGTGCCTGATCAATACCAATGCCGCTGTCCTGCACATTGATGGTGTAAGTCACCAGATTGCTTACCGCATCCACCTGCTGCTGGACGGTTAGTGACACACCGCCCTGATCGGTAAATTTAATCGCATTGCCCAGCAAATTGGAGAGCACTTGCTTGATACGCAGAGGATCGGCCAGCACCGGTTGTAGCGGTTCTTCGGGATAGCGCTTGGTCAGACTGATGTTTTTATCCAGTGCCAGTCCCTGAAAAACTTTGAGCAGATTATCGATCAGCTTCGCCAAATCAACGGGTTCAGGATGGTAATCCAGCTGCCCACCCTCGATGCGTGAAATATCCAGAATATCGCCAATCAGTCCCACCAGACTGTCAGCCGATTCATAGGCGACTTCCAGCGCCTGGATATCCTGCTCGCCATTGCGCCCTTTCTTTAATGCCATATCCAGCATGCCGATGATTGCGTTCATGGGCGTACGGATTTCATGGCTCATGGTAGAGAGAAACACGGATTTCGCCCGGCTAGAATCTTCCGCACGCTCTTTGGCTTCACGTAGCTCGGCGAACAGGGCTTCACGATCCGAGATATCCATCCACCCCCCGATCACCCCCACCACCGTGCCATCACTGTCATGCCAGGGTTCAATCCACTGATAAACGGTGATGCCGATGGAAGAATTGGGGTTGTCCCACAAGTCGTAACGGCGATCTTCCAGAATGCGCGAGTCGGAGTTCATCACTTCCATTAGCTGACCATGATAGAAAGCCGCTTGTTCTGGGGTGCGCAGGCCGGGAAGTTCCACCATGGTTTTGCCCAGCGCCTCGTCATAAGTGACACCGGTTTCGACGAGATAGCGCTCGTTGCAGAATGTCAGTCTTCCCTGACGATCGCGCAGTGAAACGGGGAACGGCATACTGCTGACTACGGTACGCAACTGCGCCAGTTGATTGTTTAATTCCCGGCGTAGCGCCGCCTTACGTTTTATCTGCTGAAGCAGATAAAATGCCCATCCCACCGTCAGCAGGATAATGATGCCGGTGAAAATAGCGGACGCGATCAGCAAATCACGATAACGTGTCCAAAAATCGTCAATATTGACAAAATCCCCTGGGCGCCAACGGTTTGCCAGACTCTCTATTTCGACGGGCGGAATGCTTAACAGCACTTTATCAAGAATGGATTGCAGTTCAGGATCGCCTGGCCCGACACCAAAGGATATCCAGGCGGGTCTATCCCCTACGGTCGCGACAATTTTAAGTTGCCGGGGGTAGTAAGATTTAATTTGATAATCCGACATCATTAGAATGCCCACAGCGGCATCCGCGCGCCCTTCAGCCACGCTTTGCATCAATGCAGATTCGTTATCCACTGAAACCACTGTGATATCAGGAAAATGTGTGTGAATGAGATCTTCTGACCCACTGCCCGACACCATCGCCAGCCGCTTACCGCGCAAATCTGGCAGAGAATGAATATCGCTGCGATTTGCGCGCGTGGTAAGGGCATAGGCACTACGCAGATAAGGGCGAGTAAAAAGGATCTGTTGCGAACTCTGTATACTGGGCGTCAGTGAGGCAAACATATCGACTTCAGCCGTTTTAACCCGTTGCATCAACTGGATGGCATTATCCACAGTACTGTATTCAAAGTTTAGCCCGGTTTTCAGACGCACAATTGATAGCAAATCGAATGCCATGCCGCGTAATTGCCCATCGGCACCCACAATGGTCACTGGCGCCGCTTTATCGCCGCTAAAAAACACCACATTGACGCGAGGATGCGCCTTCATCCACCGTTGTTCTTTAGGTGTGAAGGTCAACGGATTAACAGACTGGGTAATATCGACAAAATCAGGCTGCCAGATACGGTTAATTTGCAGCTTATCATCCAGAGGAATATTCGCTAACGCCTTATTAAACAGCGTCAACAGTTCAGGCTGGTTGCGGCTAAATGCGAAGGAGATATCCCTGACTGGCAAGGTGCTATAGCGCGCTAACTGCAAGTTATTCAGGAAGTTGCGACTTAGCGAGTAACTATTGCCCAGGTAGACATCCGCTTTGCCGAAAGCCACAGCGCTGAGAGCATCCTGATAATTTTCATAAAGACGAAATTTGGCTTGCGGGTAATATTGGCGTAACAGTGAAAGCGGCAGGTAATCTCTAACTAAAGCCACCTGAACCCCTTGCAGGTCAGCAGGTAGCGCCATGGGATGTGTCATCTCCGTACCCAGAACCGCCCGGTCTCTGGCATAGGATGTGGACATAGCAAACGCGTCTTTTGCCACATTGGCGGGAACTGAAGGGATAAAAT
This sequence comes from Pantoea sp. SM3, assembly GCF_000963995.1. Classification (NCBI taxonomy): domain Bacteria; kingdom Pseudomonadati; phylum Pseudomonadota; class Gammaproteobacteria; order Enterobacterales; family Erwiniaceae; genus Pantoea; species Pantoea sp. SM3. The sequence goes on along the minus strand of NZ_JZRD01000018.1, from coordinate 30,858 downwards.
CGATTTTTCCCGCCGCCAATGCTTCCCAGCGCTTTTCAGGATCATTAAAGGTTTCAATGCGGACCGCAATACCTAACTGTTGCGCGATAAGACCGACATAATCCGCGCTGATACCTTCAAATTCGCCACGAATATTGCGCATCCCATAGGGGGGCGAGTCGTTACGCATCACGCCCATCACCAACTGATGTTTCTGGTGAAGGAAGGCTTTTTCATCGGGGGATAATAATAATGCAGGTTGTTCTGAGCCTATCAGGTGCGTCATTAACTGAAGTTCGGAAGCCTGAACGGGAGCGCAAACCAGCCACGTTCCGATAAACAGTAAAATGACACGTAAGCGCTGCATAGAAAGAATTATCCAATCAAATTGTTACGACGGGCAAAATCGATCAACTCAATTAACGTGTGTGCATTGAGTTTATGTTTTAGGCGATGTTTATAGGTACTGATGGTCTTTTCACTTAACATCAGTTGTTCCCCTATCTGCTTGTTGGTCAGACCCTTAGCAATGCTGATCAAAACACTGAGTTCACGATCGGAAATATCAGAAAGCAACTTGCCGTCATCCTGATTATTCGACTGCCCATACTCCACGTGCGGGAAAAAGCTATAGTTGCGCATCACCATTTTAATCGCATCGGTGAGTTCGCCTAAATCATCGCTTTTGGTGACAAAACCGTCGGCACCGGCCTTCTTGCAACGTTGGGCAAAGTTCGCTCCCCCTTGCGAGGTCAGCACCAAAATTTTCAGCGGTAACTGCAATGCGCGTAGACGTTGTAACACCTGAAAACCATCCACTTTAGGTAAACCGATATCCAGTAATACCAGGTCCGGGAGCGTATCTTTGGTCTTCTGAATAGCATCCACACCATTATCAGTTTCAGCCACAACCTCCATACCGCTTCGCTCCAGCAGCATTTTCACGGCAAAACGAATCACCGGATGGTCATCGACAATTAGCACTTTCTTCATGGGATAGGCGGCCCGTAAGATCGGTTGACAGGATGGATTTGAAAGATAGCCTAGCAAGATAACTAAGAATAGTCTGTAGGAAAGTACTTATCGATGCCCCACCTTGCAAGGCATCTAATGCATTGATTTATATACCATTACACCCTATAGCATTGGCCTCAAGCTGTTATGTGTTCATTTAACATCTCAGGTCATATGATATATCTTACTTTTCATTTATAGGTGGCACGATAATTCAAAATAAACGCAAAATATTTCCTGACTGCCATCAGAAGGAAAAAGCTCGGAAGTGAATAAAGTGTGGCTATTGATAACCTGAATGATTGAGTATGAATTGGTTGGCAAACACCCCAATAACCCGGCAGAGTCGTGACGATTTTTGACAGAGACCTGGATTTCGATATGTATACGGCATCGTCATGTTTTGACGATATGTCGATAAAATCGGTTTTTTTAAACATATGGCCGTGACATGTTTAAGGCATCGACATATTATGGCTATATGTCGATAAAATCGGTTTTTTTAAACATATGAGCTGGAAACCTGAAACCCCCTATAACACCTTGCCGTTGCTGCCGCCTGACCTCGAAACCATTGAGACACGTAGGGTTTTGAAGGCTTGTATCGCGGCTCGGGCCGCAGTCGCGGAGCTAAAAACCGCTGGGGAACTGATCCCCGATCAAGGGTTGCTGATTAACATCTTACCCATGTTAGAAGCGAAGGATTCATCTCGCATTGAAAACATCGTGACCACCAGCGATCAGCTTTTCCAATATGCCGATCATGACGAAAACGCCGATCCCTCCACAAAAGAGGCGTTACGTTACCGCACGGCCCTGTTCGAGGGCTATACCCATCTTGATGCTTACCCACTGTGTACCAATACAGCGATAGCGCTTTGCACCAAGCTACGTGCAGTGCAAAGTGATATTCGCAAAACGCCGGGGACGGTGTTGCGTGACCAACACAACAACGTGGTTTATACCCCTCCTGTGGGTGAAACCGCTATTCGTGATTTGATGGCAAACTGGGAGCGTTTCATTCATGCCAATGACGAGATCGATCCACTGGTAAAAATGGCGATTTCCCATTATCAGTTTGAGTGCATTCACCCCTTTCCTGACGGTAATGGTCGTACTGGCCGTATCCTGAATATTCTGTACTTGATCCAAACCGAGTTGCTTTCGTTACCCATTCTGTATCTCTCGCGGTTCATTCTGGAAAACCGAGACGATTACTACACGCTGCTGCGTGGCGTCACCGCAAACGGTGAATGGGAAGCCTGGATTCTATTCATGCTGGAAGCCGTGCGAAATACCGCCATTTGGACGACGCAAAAGATTGCTATCGTGCGGGCATTAATCACCGAAGTGGCAGCGTACGTCAGGGAAAAACTGCCAAAAATCTATTCCTATGAGTTGATGCAGGTGCTGTTTGCGCAACCTTACTGCCGCATCGAAAATCTGGTTGAAAGTGGTATCGCTAAACGTCAAACGGCCTCTTCCTATTTGAAACAGTTGGTGGAAATTGGCGTATTAGAAGAGAAAAGTTACGGACGCGAGAAGCTGTATATGAACACAAGGCTATTGAAGGAACTTAATCAATAAATAACAAGGGGATCAAGGGTTGCTTTATGCCACCCTCAATCCCCGAGCCGCTATTAACCCACAGCGAAGGGCGACGTGAGTGTGCTGTGTTCGCTCAATGCACACAGATCACAACCTCAGCTGCCCACCCAAAATGGCATCCGCTTCCTGAAGTGAGACATCCAGTCCTGCTGAAGGCGTAAATGTCAGTTCACCAAAAATGACCTCACCGTTCAGAAGATAGAAATCAGCGCGCACAAACTTAAAATCGGTCGCCAGTTTCATTGCATAATGCTTCATTTTCACAAAGCCATCAGGCATCTCTGGCAGATCATGCTTATTAAGCAACTTCACTGTGTCTTCAAAGGGAAGTGGATTCCAGTTCATATCAAAGTAATAGAATTTAGGCGTGCCTTTTTCACGACCGACACAAACCATGACGGCGTAAGGTTCACCGTTGAAGCAGTAAAACTTATAGTCGTCTGGGAAACCACCGCGTTCATTCTCGATGAATTTTTCACAGAGAATCTTTCTCTCAATCTTTCGGTACTGTGGCTCAATAAAATGTGATGAGAAATCCTCACTTAACCACTTGCTCAACTGCCTGTTGGTTTTTTCAACATCTAATGAGGATTTATCACTACAAATGATGTTGTAGCCTGCGCCGTGATTACACTTGAGCGCAAACCTTTCAGGCAGTGCAGCATAGTCAATGTCTTGAGGACTATCGTAGACGCCATAAAGCTCATTGAGAATTTCACCGCAGCCTTTGGATGAAATATATTCCCTGACTTTATACTTATCCGCGCAGCGGGTGTAGATATCATTATTCAGCTCATTGAACTTGAGCCACTGAATCTTTTCATTAAAATTGGTCGGGTTGGTTAAATTAAGTTTCTTCTTAAATTTTATGTAGTAGTGGGCTTTAGCACAGAATTCTGGTGAAATATTAGCGCTAATTTTCAGAGCTGACTTAACTGTGTGTTTTATCATTCTCATTGAAATTATCTCGTTTTAAAAATGTTGAGGTGCATTTTGATGATTGTTCTATTCTTGAAAAAATAATTCAGTAACGTGCAAGACAAAATTTCAACAATCAAAAAACAGTATGCAGCGCCATTAATTCCGAAGGAACGGATCATGACCCAGGAAAATGGCACGGTTAAGACACAACATAAAAACATTTTCTTAGCCAGGTAGTTGTATCCGGACTCTTTGATCATATACCGGTAGCAGATCGTTCCCAGTGACGAGAACATCGTGCCAATAATGATGATGGGTATGATTTCCACAGACCCCATATAATTATTGCCATACAGCAAATGGACAAAGTCATCACCAACCAGATAGAACCCACCTAGCACAACAAGGGACAGCAGGATAACAATCCTATTGATCTTACTGAGTAACTCATCAACAGCAGGTTGATTCTTTTCATTGTAAATCTTTGAGAAGAAACTCGTTATTAATGCCAATACGATAAATGACCAGGCGCCTCCTATGGTTAATGCAACGCTATAGATTCCCAGATTTGAGTAAGAAATCATTTTGGCCAGAAAAATACTCGAAATCTGCGTGTAGATATCCGCTGATATGCTCGATAGGATCAAGGCCCCACCGGTGTACAACATATGACGGTTATACATGACGGCACCCTTACTGCTCTCATTGATTGTCGTAGTCTGCCTAAAGTAAATGAGACGCATAATGTAAGGGATAAGGGGAATAATAATAATGGGAATTGTGAAGTAGTAAATAGGCAGCTCGAAGTGTGCGATGCCGTACCGGGCTAACAGTGCCATGGATAGTCCGATGACATTGGTTATCGTGTTGATTTTTGATTTTAATTGGGTGTTGTTGTAAATCGAAAAGAAGTCCATCACGATGTAATAGGTCGCGATGCAGTTGGCCACGCCAAAGATAAAGACCGTGAGATCCGTAAAGAAGTAGAGATACGTCAGTACTGCACTTGAGAAGATGAGAAAGAAAAAACGTCGCTGATTCTGAGTATGCATTGCTAAAGAGATACCCGATCGCGTCCTCTCGCTCATGCGCTTGAAGATAATATTTTGACCGCCAAACCATGATAACGTCTGCACAAAAATAAACAGAGAAGTGGCGATGTTTATCTTGCCAAAGTTATCTGGGCCAATGTATTTAGCCATTAACGAATTGATATATATCAGTCCGATGATGTTGACTGACTTCTCCAGCATGATCCATATTGCGTTAGAATACATTTCACGTCTCACATACACTTATGTTGAGTTGCAGTTGTTATGCTTGATTGATGTTCTACGCTCAAAAGCAACGGGATTTATATGCATTACTGGTATATTTATTTGCCAAAAGGTTATATAGTCAAATAACCTTCACATTCTCTCTTTACTTTACGCTTTCATTTTAATTGGTCGATACTGTGACTGTTTATACAAAAATAGTGAAGGGTTTTCTGTTCGAATCAGATTAGTAGCAATATTTATAAAAATCAGTACCAGCTATTAATAAGGCATTGCATTGATGGAATTAATTAAATAGGAGGGTAATGATTAGGAAGATAGAGAGGGCAGTATGCATGAGCGCGGCGGACAGAATAATAAAACGCAAACCCATTCATTCCTCCCCTTAACTCGGCGTTTTAACACAGGGACATCGGGCTGCGACAATATCAACACGGGTAAGCGCTGTGTTTATCGCAACAAATCAATTTTAAGTAAGGGAATTAACTCGCGCTTTTGAGCCGACGTGCGTGCCTGACATGCCGCATTGACAGGTTTGAGTGATACGCGGATAAAACTCTCTTACATAAAGATATCTGAGCTTTGCGGCTGAAAAATCCCAATTACACCACTACCCTCTTCTTTATTACTGTGCCTCGTACCACTGCCAGCAATATCCCGCCCACAATCAGCAGCGTGCCGATCACTTTGCTGCGATCCAGTGATTCATGCAGAATCGCCACGCCCATTAACAGCGCCAGTGCCGGGCTCAGCAATGACCAGGGCAGAATCTGGCTGGCGGGATAGCGCTTTAGCAAGCCGTACCACAATGAATAAGCGAGGATAGATGAACCCAGCGCGCTGTAGATCACCCCCAGCCAACCGCGCCAACCCGCAGCCAGCAGCAAAGCGAGTTGGTGCTGCTCGGTGAGTAGCGAACTCATCCCTACCAGTGGAATGGCAAACAGTGACAGCCAGCCCGTCATCGCCAGCGGTGCAATCGGCGGCAGACGCTTGATCAGCACCGTGCTGCATGCCCAGCCACAAGCGCTCATCAATAACCACATGGTGCTTTGCCAGTGCGTTAGCGCCGGGCTGCCTGCAAGAATTATCACGCCAAAAAACGCCACCACCACGCCACCGATTTGCTGATAGCGAAGCCGCTCTTTGAGCCAGAATGCGGCCAGCAGCATGGCGATCGGCGTGCCCATCTGGATAAACACCGCGGTGGTGCCCGCATCGGTGCTTTGCATGCCAATCACCATTAACCCGAAATGCACAAAACCAAAGGTGAATCCCAGCAGCATCATGCCAGGTAGCTGACGCCACGTCAGGCGATGAAACGGCAGCAACAGGGCTGCCACCAGCACAAAACGCAGCGTCAGCATGAACAGCGGCGGCAGTTCCATCAGGCCAAACTTCATGGCGATAACGTTAAAGGCCCAGCCGTTTACCACCAACAGCAGGATTAACAGGTCGCGCAGGGGAATGGGTTTCACGCACGTAGCCGGGTTGGCGTTTGCAGATGATAATCGTGCTCCTGCTGGAATCGACGCGCGAAAGCAAGCAGTTTGCGCTCAGCGCCATCACGTCCAATGAGCTGCATGCCGATGGGCATCCCTTCATGATCAAACCCGGCAGGCAGACTGATAGCAGGCAGTGCTGACAGACTTGCCAGCGCGTTGTAACGCATGTTGCCGGTCAACACGCTCTCTTCGCGGTCGCCCATTTGAATCACTTCCAGTCCTTTATGCGGTGCGGTAAACGGCAGCGTCGGCACCAGAATCACATCCACCTGATTCAAATGCTGCAACAACTGCAAGCGTAAACCGGTGCGGAAACGTTGTGCCTGCAGATACTCGACGGCGGTAATGGCGAGCCCCGTTTGCAGCAGCTTACGCACATCCGCACCGTATTCTTGCGGACGATCAGCAAGCCAGGCAGCGTGCAATGAAGCCGGTTCCGCAAGATTGATCAGCACCAGCGCATTCACAGCCTGCTCAAGCCCGGTCAAACTCAGCGTCTGGCAACGTGCACCCGCCGCGCCCAACCACTGCACCATTTGATCATAGGCAGCCGCGACATCGGGCTGTACCTGCTGATGCACATCGGGCAGCAAACCAATACGCAATCCGGCCAGTTCCGGTAAAGCTGTCAGCGGCTGTGTTTTGCCGTCCAGCACGTTAAACAGCACTTCACACTCTTCGGCATAACGTGCCAGCGGCCCAACGGTATCGAGACTGGTGGCGAGGGGGAAAATGCCCTCCGTGGAGAGTCGGCCCACGCCCGGGCGCAGGCCCGTGATGCCGTTCATCGAAGCCGGTAAACGTATCGAACCACCGGTATCGGTTCCCAGCGTTGCCAGCGCACTGCGCACCGAGGCAGCCACGCCGGAACCCCCGCTGGATCCGGCGGGAATGCGGGCATCATCCCAGGGATTACTGCTGGCACCGTAGTGCGGATTGTTAGTGGTGCCGCCCCAGGCGAACTCATGCATATTGGTGCTGCCGATGATTAACGCACCCGCCTGTTTCAGGCGCTGCACGACCACCGCATCACGCTGGGCGATATTGCCACTGAGTATCTGGCTGCCCGCGTGCATCTCCTCACCGGCCAAATCGATATTGGCTTTAATGGCAATCGGCATACCATGCAGCGGGCCCAAGTCGTAACCCTGTTCCAGCAAGCGTTGGCTGGCTTTGGCCGTCTGACGTACCTGAGACACATAGACCTCATTGAACGCATTAAGATCGCGTGTGATTTCCTCACGCGCCAGACAGGCTTCGACCAGTTCTGGGACGCTGGTCTGCCGCATGCGCAGCTGTTGTGCCAAGGTCAGCATCGAGACATCGATCAACTCACTCATGGGGCAACTCCAGCGGCGGCTGCAAAGCAGAGACCCAGGCATTTGCCGGCAGCAGCGTTGGCAAGAAATGTTGCGCTGCAAAGGCGCTAACGCCCGTCGCACGCGCTTCACAATCGGTGAGCAGGTGTTCCAGCTCGACCTCATCAGCCGCGCAATGACGCTGTATCAAGGCCAGCCGAAGTGTCAGTGCATCCATCATCAATCCTCTTTTAATGCGGGCGCACCGCGGTACGCCCATAACCTGTCGAAAGTCGGTAATGGCTTATTTATCACCCATCGCATCAACCGCTTCTTTGGCCTTCGTCGCCAGCGCCGTGTTCACGTTGTTCTGATATGACGTGGCTTCAGAGGGGTAGGCTTTGATGTTTTAGGCATACAGCGCGATGTTCATGTTGTTATCCCAGGCCTTCTGCGACACCAGCACGTTCTCTGGATAGCCTTTGGCATCAATTTCACGCTGCACGGCGGTTTTCACCACCTCTTCGGGCAACGCCGGGAAGTATTTACGTGCAATGGTCACCGACTCAGCCGGATGCTTGTAGATAAAGCGCGAGGCCTGTTCAAAGGCAGTCACGACGGCCTGCGCGGCCTGCGGATTCTTATCGATATATTGTTGCGTGGTCGTCAGGCTGGAGAAGGCAAACGGATACCAGGATTGTGCGGCTGAGAACGAGTAAGCCACATGCAAGCCGTTTTGCTTTTCGGCCATGGTGACCTGTGGCTCCGCCGCTAACGCGTAATCTGCACGACCTGCCGCCACCGCCGGGATTTCATTACCAATCGCCACATGCACCAGCTTCACGTCTTTGAGGTTGTTCTGTTTGATCAGATAACTCATAAACGCCCAGGTGGTATCAGGTTGCGGGCTGGTCACCACACGTTTCCCCGCGAGCAGTGACAAATTGTCCTGCAAGGAAGCCGCCTCTTTGCCGAAGATGAAGATAGTTGGCGCGTTCTGTACCCCGGCCACCACCACGCCTTTACCGCCGTTTTCACGGGTTTTAGGTACAAACACCGGATCCTGAATCGAGAAATCTGCCGAGCCGCCAATCACCGCCGCCCAGGATTGCGCCCCACCGCCGCCGGTACTGATTTTGACATCAACGCCCTGCTGTTTAAAAAAGCCCTGCTCTTGCGCCACATACAGCGGCAGATAGAGCAGCGATTGAAACGCCTGGTTGATGCGCACCGGCGTGTCAGCCGCGTGCGCACTCACCAGAGAAGCCAGACAAACTGCGGCAGAGATCGTAGCTAAACGGAATTTTTTCATGATTATTTCCTGTCCCAGGAGAGAATGAGGCGTTCAATAAATGCCACCAGCGCGTTGAAACACAGCATCATCAGCATGACCAGCACGATGCCAGCCAGCACAATGTTCATACCGAAATTGGAGCTACCCAGCAGGATCATGTGACCCACGCCGCTATCCGAAGAGATGTATTCACCCACGATGGCGCCCACCAGCGCGAAGCCAACGTTGAGGCGTAAGCCTGACAGCACCCACAACATCGCGGATGGCACCACCAGCTTGAAGAAGATGGTGCCGCGTCCAGCGTTGAAGGATCGCAATAGGTTGATGAGGTCAGGATCGGTGCGCATCGCGCCTTTATAAGAGGTGGTCAGCGATACCACCACGCAGGAAAACGCCACAATCACCACTTTGGAAAGCATCTCCGTGCCGAACCAGATGATGGTCATCGGCGCAATCGCCAGCACCGGGATTGAGCCAATGGCAGCGATAAACGGCGCGGCCAGGTCAGAGATAAAACGCGAATACCACAGCAGCAGGCCGAGGATTGAGCCGCCAATCGCGCCCACGGCAAACCCCACCAGGGTTTCAACGGCGGTGACGCGCACATCGGTCACCATTTCACCGGACTGGAACCGCTGGACCAGCACCTCCCACACCTGCGAGGGACTGGAGAACAGGAAGGCGTTGATGTTGCCACTGCGCACACCGAGTTCCCACCCTCCCAGCAGCACCACCACAATCGCCACTTGTAAGAACAGCAGCGTGTAGCGGCGAGCGTTAGCCGAGCGGAAAAAGGTTTCTCGCGAACTGCGATTTGCCGTCGCCGCAACCGTGGGGCGTGTAGACACTGAGTTCATTGTCATGTCGTCCTCTCGTTAGTTAACCGGCTCAGGCTGAATGCCGATGCTGCGCCAGATATGCTCGTAATACTCATTGAAACGCGGCGACAGGCGGCGTACGGGAATCGACAGGCTCTCCGTACCCAGATCGACCTCAATCTCCTGCACAATTTCACCGGGACGCGCCTTCATCACATAGACGCGATCCGACAGCGTGACCGCCTCTTCGATATCATGCGTAATGAAGATCACCGTCTTGTGCTGCTCTTTCACCACGCTCAGCAATTCACTTTCCAGCGAAATTTTGAGCGGGTAGTCCAGCGCTTTATAAGCCTCATCCATCAGGATGATTTCCGGGTTGGTGACCATGGTGCGCATCAATGCCACACGCTGTTTCATCCCGCCGGAAAGCTGCGACGGATACTTCTGCTCGTAACCGGTCATCTTGTAGAGCTCGAACAGTTCACGCGCTTTCGCTCGTGCCTGCGCTTTGGGCATGCCGCGCACCTCCAGCCCGAGGATCACGTTGTCGATCACCGTACGCCACGGAAACAGCAGGTCTTTTTGCAGCACATAACCGAGTTCCGGTGACGGCGTGCCGGTGGTTTCGCGATTCTTCAGCAGAATGCTGCCGCTGTCCGGCATGAGCAGCCCGGTGATGATGTTGAACAGCGTCGATTTGCCGCAGCCGCTGGGCCCGACAAAAGAGACGAATTCGTTGCGATTGGCGTGGAAGTTGAGGTTGCGCAGCACCGTCACCTCCCCCTCCGGCGTGGGATAGCTTTTGTGGATGCCAGCGGCTTCCAGAACTTTACTCATGGTTTTCCCCCAAAGGTCGCGCATGGCGATTGTGAACCGTCAGCGGCGAAGGCGGAGCCTGCACCGGAACGTAATCTTTCAGGAAGTGATAGCCGAGATAGTCACTGCTGCGGGCGCGCAGAATGGCGGATTGCACCTCGACGCAGGCAATCGCCATGCCTTCCGTGCTGCCACTGTCGGCGACGATATGACCGAGCGGATCGATGATGCGACTGTGGCCATGATAGTGAAGATTGCCGTGCTGGCCGCACAGATTGGATTCGATCATCCAGCACTGATTTTCCAGCGCGCGCACGCGTCCAAACAGCGTGTAGCTATCGACCATCGGATCGGCATCGCCTGCACTGCCATCGCCCGCATAGCCCCATGCGGTGGGCATGATCATGATGTCTGCGCCTTTAAGCGCCAGCTCGCGGGTGCTTTCCGGGAACACTTTGTCGTAACAGATCAACATGCCAATGCGGCCAATTGGCGTAGGGAATACCGGGAAATCGCTGCCAGGATAGTAGACATGTTTCTCATCGCCCGGCTGATGCACTTTGCGATATACGCCGATTAAACCCTCAGGCCCCAATAGCACCGCGCTGTTAAACAGCACTTCGGCACGTTCAGGATGGCGCTCGGTCATGCCAAAAACCACATGCAAGCCCAGTTGCGTGGCGAGCTTTTGCATTGCCTGCACGCTCTCACCTTCTGTCACCACTTCGGCTTGCGCCATTTGCCACGCCACTGCTTCACCGTTCCAGTTGAGCGTATCCGGCAGATAGCCTTGCAAAACCTGCTCCGGAAAAACCACCAGATCGGCACCTTCCTGTGCCGCCTGTTCCATCCAACTCAGCAGGTTGTTGAGGTTGCGGGCTTTATCGTAAAACGCGGGCAGCGTAATGCTGGCGATGGTGGTTATGTTCATAGCAGCTCCCAGAAGTTTTCTTTTAAACTGCTACTCTGCTCACATTTAGACCAATACAATTTTCTTATGTGATAATTTTTATCATATGTGAGAAATTAACTGTCCAGTTCACTCAGCAGAAGAATCATTGCCAATGAAAACCACCCGACAGCATGAAGCCTCCGGGCTGGGCGCCGCCTTAACCGGCGAACAAGATTTTGGACTGCGAATCAAAACGATACGTCAGGCGCGAGAATTGACGCTGGAGCAGGTCGCCGAGTTGAGTGGCGTCTCGATTTCGACGCTCTCGAAGATTGAAAAAGGTCAGGTATCCGCTTCATTCGATACCATTGCCAAGATTGCCAGCGCGTTTGATTACTCTCTGGCAGAACTGTTCGCCGAAGAGTTGCCCCCGCCTTCGGTGGCGAGCACCGCCATTCAGGGCCGCCGCACTTACACACTGGCCGGTAAAGGATTGGCCTTTACCAATCCCTATTTTCGTTATGAAGTGCATGCCGCCGAACTGCTGGTGAAAGGGATGATCCCGGTGGTGATGGGAATTGAGACACGTGAATTGCCACCGCCGGAAGCCTGGTCTCAACATGCCGGTGAAGAGTTCATTTATGTTTTGTCAGGCGAAGTGATGTTGCACACGCAGCTCTATGCACCACTGCGGCTGGCGCAAGGTGACAGCGCCTACATCGACAGTACGATGCGTCATACCTTTGTACGGCTAAGTGAAGAAGCCGCCAGCCTGATTTCCATTTGCCAGACCGAAACGCTGGATATTGAGGATTTGACGCGCGGCGGCTAATGGCGACCCAGGGGCCGCCATGCTGCAAGTAAATTAACGGTACGAACAACGACCGTTCAGATAGATGATCACGAGAAGCTTAATCGGCAAACAGCAGGCATGTAAGCCCCGCTGTCTGTTTTACAACTTACGCATAGTGATTATTCATGCTTACCCATGGTTTGCAACATATGCTCTGCCAGTCTCAGGCTCAGCGCTGCACCCGTTAAGGTTGGGTTCATGCAAGAGGCAGAAGGCATTACGCTCGTACCGGCGATCCACATATTCGGATGGTCATGGGTGCGGCAGTTGCTGTCTACCACCGAGGTTTTTGCATCGTCCCCCATGATCGTGGTGCCCATAATGTGCTGGCGATCCTGGAACTTGGTATCGATAGACAGGATTTCTGCGTTGAGCAATTCAGCGAACTTATGGAAATCCTTGATGCCCTCTTCTTTACCCGCATGCCAATAATCGGTCACGCTGTAGTAAATTTCCGGCAGTGGAATACCAATCGCATCTTTCTTGGTTTTGCTCGGCGTAACGCGGTTTTCCGGCAGCGGCAAGGTTTCAAAATCAATCGCAAAATTGAGTGAACGTGCAGACTGACGGCGAATCTCTGCGTCCAGTTTCGATCCCAATACCCCTTTTTCAATCAACGAAGCAGCATAGTCCGCGGTAGGGACAGTGTTGCGGACTTTGATTTTATAACTCGGGAAATCCTTGCGGAACGCGCCATCACGATTGTTGAGATAGACCAAGAGTTCCGTGGGTCCCTGCCCTGGCCAGACATCTTCAGACATCATCACATTCATGCTGATACCGGTATGCCCCATTAAATTGCGCCCAACCTGATCGGAAGAGTTGGCAATGCCATTAGGGTATTTTTCAGAGGTGGACATCAGCAACAGTTTTGGTGATTCAATGCCGTAAGCGGCCAGCACAAAATAGTTGGCGGTAAGGTGATGCTCCGATCCGTCCGGCTTTTTGTACCACACACCGGTGATGTTGCCATCATCGCCTGCTTCAATACGGTACACCACCGCATTATCCAGCAGCGTTGCGCCCAGTTTTTCCGCTTCATCAATGTGCATTGAGCCGTCATATTTCGCGGCAATCGGGCAAACCGGGTTGCAGTTGTTATTACCGCCACACTTAGGGCGCTTACCCCAAGGTTTTGTCGCGCGGCCGTTGGGTTCCAGCACCGGATTGTATCCCCCTTTACCCAACATCTCCGTCAGGCGATCGAACATATAGCTGGTGGGCAAGCCGGGCATCGGGAAGGGTGTCGAACGTGGCGGCCAGGCTTTACCCCCCTGACCACTCTCATCCTGGCCATCCATGCCTGAAACGCCCAGTTCATGTTCCGCTTTGCCGTACCAGGATTCCAGCTCATCGTAAGCAAAGGGCCAATCACGCCCACGTCCGTAAAGAGTATTTAATTTGAAATCATTAGGGATCATACGCCACAGCGCGGAACCGAAGTGCCAGGTGGTTCCACCCACCACACGCAGGTATTTAGTCGGGTATTTAACCGGGCCAACCTGTTGTAAATAATCGCCGTAAGTAGACGGAATATGCGGCGGGTTAGGATAAGGCGATCCCACCCCCTGCAACTTGATGTTGGTGAGCGACATTTTGAACGGAGAATTACGGAAGCGTTCTACAATCTCCTGACGTGAAACGCGCGGACCGGCCTCAAGAATGATCACTGATTTGCCCGCTTTTGCCATTTGAGTCGCGACCAGACCACCCATAACGCCGGACCCAATAATGATCACATCGGCATCGACCTTTTTAGCACTCATGCGCTCTCTCCTGTTGTTGCCACTTTACCTGGTTGTGTCACGGCCCAATAGAACGGACCGCCGCCGTACGTCGGCACCACGAGAATGTCTCTGGTGGGGAGGTACATCAGCGCATCGGCGTAGGCGATCAGTTCCAGGTCGCTGCCTGTCCCGACGACGCCCGTATACCAGGCAGAAATCACCGTTTTTGCTGTCTGCCAGTCCGCGTTATCCGCTCTGAATGCGGCAAGGAAATCGTCGACATGTGCAAAGGTATGCTGCTGCAACAGCGTATGCAGGCTGCTCAGCTTTTGCGGGAACTGCGCATCATGACGAACCAAGGCGCTGAAATAGCGCTGCCCCAAAATGGGACCAACAGGACGACTGACCAGGAAAGCGGACACATCAAGGAAGGCGTTGTCCGCCATTTGCTCGGCAGCCAGTGCACGTGCAGGGAACAGTGAATTGCACATCGCGCCAAGGGATAAGATACCCATCCCCTGCAATAAACGACGGCGAGAAATTCGGGTGGTGGAATTATGCGCCATGCTTTTTACCTCTGCGCGAACGTGAAATCAGAAGCACCAACAGAATGATGATGACCGCCGCCGCACTGCCCCATGCTGCAGGCTGAGCCAAACGGGCAATAAGCGGGCGCTCGCCACCCTCCCGCACGGTTTTCACCTGCTGCGGTGTCACCGTGAGCTGGGCATTACCGAAGTTTTTCAGCACATAATTACTGACATCGGCGATTTGTTGATCGGTCAGACGATCGGTAAACAGAGCATCCGGGCCGAATCCAGGCATATCAATATCCTGCCCGTTGACCTGGCGATGCACACCATAGACGATGGTGGCAATAAGGTTGTCCGCCTGTGGTGCGCCTGTTGCCGTGTTGTGGAACAGTGATGGATAAAGTTTATTACCCGAGCCATCAGGCTGATGACAGTTGGCACAGGTGCTGCCGTAGATTTTCCAGCCTTCATCAGGATGGCTCACCGCGCGAAGTGCGGCTTCATCTGTCGCCGGTTTACCCAGCGATTCGCGCGATGCGCCAGAAGACTGGCCCACAGCAGGGATCTGACGCAAATACGCCACCATGGCAGCGATGTCATCGTCATTGAGATACTGCAAACTGTGTTCAACTGCTTCAGCCATAGGACCCGCGGCCTGAGCTTTACCCGCAACATGGCCCGTCTTCAGGTATTGCGCGATCTCTTCATCGCTCCAGTTGCCGATGCCCGAATGCTTGTCCGGTGTGATATTGGGTGCAAACCAGCTACCCAAATTTCCCCCGCTCAACGCCTGATCGTTTACTTGTCCCATCAGTGAATTACGCGGTGTATGGCAGGTATCACAGTGAGCCAAGGCATTGACTAAATAATCGCCGCGATTAACCTGCTCAGATTTGTCTTGTGCGGGAATAAACACCTTATTATCTGCAAATAAAGTATTCCATAACGCCATACTTAAACGAATATTAAACGGGAAAGGCAGATCGGTGGCCGGTGGACGATGATCGCTGGCTTTCACTCCGTGCATAAAATATGCATACAGCGCATGAATATCGGCATCGGTTATTTTTGCGTAAGAGGTATAAGGCATCGCAGGATAAAGATGCTGTCCTTGTTTGTTTATCCCTTCACGCACTGCCTTAGCAAAGTCTTCTTCGGTGTAATTACCAATCCCTGCAGTTTTTGAGGGTGTGATATTACTGGCAACGATATTTCCTAGCGGCGAAGAAATAACATATCCGCCTGACATTTCATCACCATGGTTGGGTGGCGTGTGGCATGCACCACAATCCGCCGCAATAGCCAGATATTTCCCTTTCGCGATAAGTGATGCAGCATCAGGCGCATTTTCAGCATGGGCTAAAAATGTCGTCGACAACAGTAAACTCAACGCGAAAGGTAGACAGCGCGGTCTCACCTTTCTTGCCTTCATAATAATTGCTTCCGGTTAATAATAATTATTTGGTGTTAAATAAGAAAACATTTCCGCAACAAAGTTGCGGGAATGCAGAATATCAAATGTTTTTGATTTACAAAATAAAAACAGTGCTATAACAGTTCATAATCATTAAAGATGATATTTTCACCACTGGCCGCCGTAATATCGACTTTCCCAGGCTCGGTTAAAAAAGCATCTCCCGGATGAACCCATAGCTCTTTCACTCGATTCGGATGTTTGTCGTCAGCAAGTAATACCCGCCCTTCGGTAAAGAAGACGCGAACGCCCGGCCCATGCTGGGTATATTCGCCGCTGCTCTCGCCGGGTTTCAGGGTAACCTTCCAACCTTTGACGGTTTTCTTATCTAATACTTGTTGGAAAGCTTCACGAGCTGGACGGCTGGCACCGCCAAAATGTTGGGGGCCAGGAATATTAATTTCAAATGCGACTTGATGATTAACATTCGTACCGGTATTAGTGACTTTATCTGTATCAGATTTACCCTGATGTTCACCAAATTTAACATTACCGGTTTTCATCTCGGTATTATTAACCGGTTTATCGGGATATTCGATTTTTACCGGACTGCCTTCGATATGTGTATTGACATAGTCCAGATGTTGTTCATGAAACAACGTTGACTCGCCGGGCTGGATTAACACCCGCATGACCGTCACATATTTATTTTCCAAAATAACATGGTGCAGAGGTTCCAAATCAGTCGCCACAACTTTTTCAGTTGCCTGAGCTTGCAGACTGGCAGTAAAGATTGCGGTGCACATCAAGGTACTGGTGATCGTTTTGCGAACAATAGACATTACGACTCCTGTTAAAATAACGAATAGCAGATGACATTAAGCGAGTGATATTTACTCAACAATCGTCACCCAATTTGCACCCTTCCCAGTTGGCGCTCGCTCAAGCAAATTAAGCTTCCCGCTTGCCGGGTTAATCGCGTAGAGCGCCACCTGTGTTGATTTCTGTCCTGATTCGATTAAGAAATGGCCTGAGTTATCAATAGCAAATCCACGGGGCTGCTCTTCCGTTTTGGTACTATTAATGAAGCTTAAATGACCATCGTCCGGTGAAATCTGGAAGGCAGTAATATTGCTGCTGGTGCGCTCGGTGGAATAAAGGAAGCGTCCGTCTGGGGTAATGTGAATATCAGCCTGCCATAAACGCGGTTTTTCTGACTTTGGCAGATCATCATCGCCAGTCAGTGGACGCGCCTCGCCGCGCTGCATGGTACGGGCAATCACTGGATCGAGTGAGGGTGTCGCTTCATGTTCGTTCAGCGTGCCATCTTTATTCAGCGTCAAGCGTGAGATGTTGCCTGCCATCTCGGTTAATAAATAGAGATTCTGCTCGCCCTGCCCATCCGGTTTCGGTGCGAAAGCAAAATGGCGCGGCCCGGTTGCGGCTTCTCGCTGAATGTTCACAAAAGCGGGCGTGTTGGCTGTCACTTTGCCGCTTTGACTGTCAAAACGATACTGCAACATCTGGTCTGCACCCAGCAACGGCACGTAGAGATAGTGGTTGCTAGGGTCAGTCTGGATCGAGTGAGCACGCTTGCCGGTGTGAACCACCTGGACAGGTGCGCTTTCTACTTTTCCATCATTGGCGATGCGGTTAATACTGAACAAATCGCCGCCGTACGAAGATGACAAGAGGAAGCGCCCCGTCTTATCCAGTGCAATATAGGCCATCGCTTCCGGCAACGGAGTATCGGCAAAATGACTCAACGTGCTATCAGAGGCGATATGCCAACTCGATACGTGATAAGGCTGACTGCGGACCGAGACATACAGCGTTTTTTTGTCCTTCGACACCACCATTGGCATACTCTTCAACCCGGTTTGATATTCACCAATGGGGCTGAGCGTCTGCTTGGCTTTATTCAGCGTATAGGCGGTTACCGTACCGCTGTCACCGTTTGATACGTAGACGAATGCCGTCTCTTGCGCCATGACCGTTGAAGCGCAGAGCATCATGCCTGCTGCAATTAGCGTTTTTTTCATTTATTTATCTCTTTTGTAGGGTACAGCCTGTGACTACCAGCGTGTTTTAAAGTGCTCGCACAGCTCCAACACTGCGGTTTCCGGTAATGCCGCCGGTTTCGTTGTGCAGTTTAGCCACAGACGTGCCGTTTCTTCTAACTCTTCCAGTGAGAAACTGGCCGACGAAACCGAAGTTCCCCAGATCACCGGACCTAAGCGCTCAAGCATCACGCCGCGCACATCGTTCGCCAATGCAGCGACCTGCTCCGCCACTTCGGCATGGCCCGGGCGACGGTAAGCGATCAACGGGATACGCCCCACTTTCATCACCTGGTAAGGTGTTAACGGTGGCAGAATGCTGTCGCGCTGCCAGACGCCAGCCAGCGTCAGCTGCACCAGATGAGTGGAATGGGTATGAACCACGCCTTGCGCCTCAGGATTGCGGTCATAAATCTGACGATGCAGAAGCAACGTTTTTGAGGGCTTATCACCTGAAACCCACTCACCATCACGATTAACCTTGGCAATACGCGAAGGCTGCAAATGTCCCAGGCAGGCATCGGTTGGCGTAATTAACCAGCCATCTTCCAAACGGGCGCTGATATTACCGGCAGTGCCCGTGGTGTAGCCGCGATTGAAAAGATCTGCGCCGACCTGGCAAATCTCTTCACGTAAAGATTGTTCGTTTTGCATCACGCTCTCCTTATTTAGCTGTCGCAACGACGGGGGTTTTACGAGTGGGAGTGATTGGCAGTGGCTCGAGCTTGCCGAGGACAAACAGGAAGGTCAGCGCACCCAGCACGCAGATCCCTCCCGCCACCAGCAACGGGACCACAAAGGAACCGTGACTCAGGCTGAGCATCAGGCCGGTAAAGGAAGCGGTGACAATGCCTGCGAGATTACCGGCGAAGTTCTGGATGCCGCCCAGTGTCGCCACGTAGTAACTGGCAGGAGCCACATCAGCAGGTAGTGTCCAGATGTTGGCGGCCGTAAAAGCGAGGCCCGCATAGGTAATGGAGAACAGCGTCAAGATCACCGCGTTGCTGTCGGTAAACGCCGCGAACGCAATCACCGATGACAGCAGCATGCCCAATACGAGACAGGTTTTACGTGCGGTGGTCAGACTGAAGCCTTTGCGGTATAGCGCATCGGAGGTCACGCCGCCCAGTAAACTTCCCGGAATCCCCATCAAAGCCGGGATCGCCCCCAGTGTGCCCAGCTCCTTCAGTGAGAAACCGTGTGCTACGGTCAGGTAAGTCGGGAACCAGGTGACAAAGAAGTAAGTGGCAAAATTCATGCAGAAGAAACCAATCATCATGCCCCACACGTTGCGGTGGCGGAACAATGACCACAAATCGACTTTTGCATTGCCCTCAATTACTGGAGCGGCACGATCTTCGAGCAAGTTTTGTCGTTCGGTCTCGTCCAAGCCTTTCATCTCTTCCGGCTCGCGGTAGAACACCAGCCAGATAGCGACCCACACCAGACCTAATGCGCCGGTGACAACGAATGATGTTTCCCAGTCCCAGGTGCTGATAAGCCAGGCCACCAACGGCAAGGCCAGCGCACTGCCCGCACGTGGGCCCGCATCGAAAATACCACTCGCCGTCGCTCGCTGTTTTTTCGCAAACCAGCTGTAGACCACTTTGACACAGCCGGGGTTCCCCCCCGCTTCACCGATACCCAACGCCAAACGCGCCGCGAACAACGAGGTAAACCCTTTACCGAACGAGGTGAACACCGTAAACAGCGACCACCAGCCCACGGCTAGTGCCAAGCCAGCACGGGCTCCTAAACGGTCGATCAAACGCCCTGCCGGGATCTGCATCAAGGCATATGTCCAGAAGAATGCCCCCAGCACCAGCCCCATACTGGTGTCATCCAGTCCCAAATCCGCTTTGATGTGCGGCGCCGCGATGGCAAGGTTGATGCGGTCGATGTAGTTGATGGCGATGGCAAAAAAACAGAACACGATCATCAACCAGCGAATTCGTGGATATCTGCGCATGGTGAATTCCTTTATGATTTATTTGTAAGTAACAGAGGTTCTGCGGCGTATCGGGCTGCAGGGCCAGGGTAGTGGTTAAAATGCGGAGCAACTCGTCACAAATCGGTTAATAAATCGTGAGCGGGTGACCCCAACCTGATAACATGTTGTCAAAAGTAAGCGATTACAAAATACAGTCAAGCCAAAAGTAAGCGCTTTCAAAATTGATTGTGAGTTGCCTGTGATTTTTGTGGGCAAGCTCACTCTTTCTGCAGGAGTGACTTGATGAGTGAGAAACAAAATGGATCTGGCCGCGTATCACTGGAAGATGTTGCGCGTCTCTCTGGCGTCTCAACGGCCACGGTGTCACGCGTTTTAAACGGGAGCAGCACCGTCAAAGCCGCCCGTCGTGAGGCGGTTGAAAAGGCGTGTGAAGAGTTAGGCTATGTGATTAACCGTGCAGCCCGGACACTGGCCTCGCGCCGCAGCATGACGATTGGCGCCGTGGTCCCTACCCTCGCAACAGAAACCTTTTCTCGCCCGCTGGCGGCGTTTCAGCAGTTAATTCATGAGGCGGGCTATACGTTGTTGTTGGCCAATTCCAATTTCGACCCGGATACCGAGCTTAAAGAAGTGAACAAGCTGATTGAGTACGGCATTGATGGCTTGATGCTGGTGGGTCATACCCACCACCCCAAGCTTTGGGAAAGAATTCAGCAGCAAGAGATAGCCTGTGTGCAGACTTTCTCACTGGATCAGGAGAAACCTTGTGTCGGCTATGATAGCGAAGGCGCAGCGGAGGTGATTGCCAATCATCTGTTAGCGCTGGGACACCAACGTTTCGCGGTGATCGTCGGCACCCCGCCGTCAAACGACCGCGTTTCTGAACGTCTCAAGGGTACGCGGCGCGCACTGGAGAAGCAGGGTCTGGCGTTACCGGATAGCCACCTGATCGATAACGCTTTCAGCATGAATGACGCGCGCAAAGCGGTGTTTCGTCTGCTGGATGGGCCGCAGCCACCCACCGCCATCATCTGCGGTAATGACCTGCTGGCGTTTGGCGCTATGCGCGCCGCGAGCGAACGCTATTTGCGTATTCCGAATGATATTTCCATCGTGGGCTTTAATGATTACGAATATGCCGAGCACCTTGAGCATCCGTTGACCACAATGCGCGTAGACTTGGCTTCAATAGGCGAACACGCCGCGCAGTTCCTGTTAAACACGCTCAATAACCTGCCTGCTCAGGCACATACGGTGATCCAAACAGAGTTAATTGTTCGGGGCAGCACCGGCTCTGTGCCCCGACAAGAGCGTTAATCGCGGCGTAACATACCGAACTGGTTGAAAACTTGCGTGACTGACGGGGTTTTCAGCCACGCCAGAAATGCAGCCGCCTCTTCAGGGTAGGTTGCCTCTTGCAGCAGCGCAGCGGAAAGCGAAATGGGCTGCTGAGTGCCAGCCGGCAACGGCCCCACAATATCGATGCCTGGCACCATCAGCAATTCACTGATCTGCTGTACAGCGATATCCGCCTTGCCATTGATCAGTTGCTCAGCGGTAAATCCGGCCGGAATCACCGTTCCGCGTTGACGCAAAATCTCATCGATATTCAACTGCTTAATCAGCCGAGAAAACCATTGACCGCTGGCTCCTGCTTCGGACCAAGCCACCGAACGTGCGGCCACCAGGCTGTCGATTAAATGCTCCCGGCTACTGATATCCGGTTTTGGCGTGCCAGACTTCACCGCAATGCCAATCGGAGAATCCACCACTTCTATCCGACTATTGGCATCCACGAGGCGATCTTCTATGAGTCGATCGACCGTTTCGACCGTGGCTATGATCGCCTCGGCTTTGGCTCCTTGCCGTATTTCTTGTTCAATGAGGGTGCTGGGATGCCAGCGTATTGCCAACCGATGGTCCGGTTGCAGGCTTTGCCACTGTTTTAACAGCTCTTCAAAAGGCGCGCTTAACGCAAGCGCGCTATAGATGGTTAACTCCATGCTTAATCCTCACGGGCAAACAGGGGTGCGCGGCGCAAGAACGCAGCATTCAGTTGATCAGGCCGTGTGACACCGAGCAGTGCCATATCGCGATCAATTTCGTCACGTAGGATATGCATAGCATGCTCGATACCCGCTTGCGCACCGATAACCGATCCGTACAGGAAAGGACGTCCTAAGAAGACAAAATCAGCGCCTAGCGCCATCGCTTTCATGACATCGGTGCCACGGCGGATGCCGCTGTCGATAATCACCTTCATATTGCCTTTGGCAGCCGCAATCTCCGGCAAGGAATGCAGTGGCGGGATGGTGTAATCCAATTGGCGGCCACCATGATTCGAGAGGATCACGGCATCTGCGCCTAAATCACGCGCGATAAAGGCATCTTCAGGCGACATCAAGCCTTTCACCACCAAATTGCCTTTCCATTTTTTGCGGATAGCTTCCACATGCGTCCAGCTCAACTTGTCACGTGCGTTGGTGTTTCGCACCTTGTTCGACATCATCGGTGGACCGCGCTCAGCATCGGTATTTTCAAAGTGCGGTGCGCCATGGCGGAGATAGGTCTGCGCCACGGTTCCCAATAGCCAACGTGGACTGATAGCGCTCTGCCACATGACTTTCGGGGTGATTTTGATGGGCATACTAAAGCCGCTGCGGGTGTTGTGCTCACGGTTGCCCAACATCGGGGTATCTCCCGTCACCACCAGTGTTTTGTACCCCGCACGCTCGACGCGATCGAGCAGGCGGTCAATACGTGGCTGGTCTCCCGCGAGATAAGCCTGGAACCAGGCATCAGGGTTTGCGGCAATAATATCTTCCAGGGGAATCAAGGATGACGCACTGAGTATCATCGGCACATTCTTAGCGCGCGCAGCTTTGGCTAACATCAGGTCAGCCCGGTAGCTCACAAAGGAGGCTCCTCCGAGTGGGGCGACGCCAAATGGCAGCGACCAGCTATGCCCCAGCAGTTCAACATGTTGATCGCGCCCGGAGACATCGCGGAACATACGTGGAACGAAGTGATATTGCTGATAAGCCTCATGGGCAGCCGCGAGTCCCCTACCGGTTTCAACTCCCCCTTTAACATATTGAAAAATCATATTCGGCAAGCGCTTACGCGCGTGGCGTTCAAAATCCTCTAAGGCCAGAAGGTCGCGAAAATGTCGCGGCAAAGTGTTAACTGGACGCGTCTGCGCTTCCGGTTTCTGTACGATGTTGATAGCAGTGGTCTCTCCACGAGTCGTCATAGCGCGTTCTCACATTTAAAAAAGTAAGCGTTATCAAAATTGTTTATAGCCAATTATTTTCTGTTTTATATCCTGACAGACGCTCAGATTTTTTATGTGATCATCATCACCATATCAAGTAAAATGTAAGCCCTTACATTTTAATTTTTATCTGAGTATGGTGTTCTTTAGTACATCGAGCCTATGGCAGCTAACGGAGATCAACATGAGCCAACGAATCGTTTTACTGCATGCCACGCCAGTCGCCATGCCGCCTATTCAGCAAGCTTTCAAAGACGAATGGCCAGAGTCGGAAATCGTGAATTTGCTGGATGATGGTTTGACGATTGACCGAGCGAAAACGGAGCAATTAACCCCCGAACTCATCGAACGCTTTGTCGCACTCGGACACTATGCCTACACCATGCAAGCACAAGGCATTTTAGTCACCTGTTCAGCATTTGGCCCGGCGATAGAACAACTGGCCGCAACCCTGCCAATCCCCGTACTGAAGCCGAATGAAGCGATGTTTGAGGCCGCGCTTCAGTCAGGTCAACGGATTGGCATGTTGGCGACATTCGGCCCTTCTCTGGTCACCATGTGCGATGAGTTCGATCACTATGCAGCACAGTGTGGTTCTGACGCCAAGCTGGAAACCCTGTTGGTACCTGATGCGATCGATTTATTGCGTAAGGGCGATGTCGCCAGCCATAACCGGTTGGTGGCCGAATATGCCCCTCGGCTAAGCCACTGCGATGCGATTATGCTCGCGCACTTCTCTACCTCACAAGCTGCTGAAGCCGTCCGGGAACGCGTTTCAGTGCCCGTCCTGACCGCACCGCATGCCGCAGTGAAAAAACTGCGCGCCGCGCTGGGAGAAACATCATGCTGATTGGCGTAATTGCTGATGATTTTACCGGTGCCAGTGATATTGCGGTGACACTCTCCAAGGGGTTAACTGGTGAAGGTGGATTGCGCACGACGCAATATCTTGGCGTACCCCTGCACCCTGCCGCTCCAGCCGTGGAAGCGGGAGTCATTGCGCTCAAATCGAGGTCTATACCCGCAGCCGATGCCGTTGAGCAGTCGCTGGCGGCTTGTGAGTGGTTACTCGATCAGGGCTGCACACAGATTATATTCAAGTATTGTTCAACCTTTGATTCCACTGCCGAGGGCAATATCGGCCCAGTACTGGATGCACTAACAATGCGCTTGCAGGCAAAACAGGTCATTGTTTGCCCGGCCTTCCCCACCATGGGACGCACGGTTTATCAGGGCAATTTGTTCGTTCACGATCGCCCGCTGAATGAATCAGGCATGGAGCATCATCCCATCACTCCGATGAAAGATGCGGATATTCGTCGCTTATTAGCGCAACAAGCTGTCACACCTGTTGGTCATATTGCCTGGCAGCACGTAGCTCAGGGCAGCGAACCACTTCGTCAACAATTCGCGAGTGATGATGAAGTGAAATTAGTGGTTGTGGATGCGTTAAGCGACCACGACCTCACCATTATTGGTATAGCGGCGGCGGGATTCCCACTGATCTCCGGTGGTTCTGGCATTGCACAAGCGTTACCGCATAACTTCATCAAAGCGGGTCTCGCTCAAGGTGGGAATCAGGAACAACCTGCGGTGGAGGGGTTAAGTGCGATTTTGGTTGGCAGCTGTTCTGGCGCAACACGCGGCCAAATAGAAGCCCATCAGCAGCATTCCGCGGTATTAGCACTGGACATCCAGCAGGTAATGCAAAACAACATCACAGCCGATGATATTGTGCAGTTTATTCTTGATCATCAGGCAGACTGCCCGCTGGTTTACTCATCTGGCGATCCGCTTAGCGTGAAAAAAGCGCAGGAACAATATGGTCAACAGCGTATATCACAACGTCTTGATCAACTCTTCGGCGATGCTGCGCACAAACTGGTTTATGAAGCAGACATTCGGCGATTAGTGGTTGGCGGTGGAGAAACGTCAGGTGCGGTGGTCAGTGCACTGAACCTTGGCTCACTGCAGGTGGGCAATGAGATCGATCCCGGTGTTCCCACCTTGTTTAGCCACTCAGATCAACCACTGGCGCTTGCACTTAAGTCAGGCAATTTTGGCAGAAGAGATTTCTTTCAACATGCTTTGAACACATTAGGTGGCGATTATCATCTTGATAAAATAGAGTGAGTTATCCCACTTATATTCACGTGACATGTTGAGGAACAGAGGTATGGCCAAGGAACACCATTATCAGGTTACAGTGCGCTGGACAGGCAATCGCGGTACAGGCACGTCTTCTTATACGGCTTACGATCGTAACGGTGAGATGCTGGCAGATGGCAAACCCACGATGCCATTAAGCGCCGATCCGGCATTTCGTGGCGATGCCACGCGCTGGAATCCTGAAGAGTTATTGCTGGCTTCGGCCTCAGCCTGTCACAAGCTGTGGTATCTGCACCTGTGCGCGGACGCGGGCATTGTGGTGGAAGCTTATGAGGATGCCGCGGAAGGCACCATGGTGGAAGGGGCGCGGGGTCGTTTCACGCAGATCACGCTGAAGCCGCATATTACGCTGCGCGATCCGGCAGATGCGGATCGCGCGCGTGAGTTACATCATCAGGCCCATGAGGCCTGTTATGTGGCGAATTCACTCAACTTCCCGGTGAATTGCGAGCCGACGTTTGCCTGATCAGGCGGCGCCGGCCAATGGCGGTTGCGGAGGTACCCACAACCGCACTCCATTTCGTCCGGCGCGTTTTACCTCGTATAACGCTTCATCTGCATGGCGTAACCAATGGCGCAAAGTTTCGGCGTTGGCGGCTGAAGCAATGCCGATACTCACCGAGCAGCGAAACTCTGCCGACGCCGGTAGACGCACCTGGGCGATTTTTTCTTTCAAGCGATTTGCCAGCGCGACAACCGACTCATCGGTCGCGTGATGCACGATCACGCCCAGTTCATCGCCGCCGAAACGCGCGGGAATATCCTGTAATCCCACATGATTGCGTAGCAGCGCTGATATCTCAGCCAGCAGAAAATCCCCGGCTTCGTGGCCCCAGGTATCGTTCACCGACTTGAAGTAATCGAGGTCCATCAGCAACAGATAGCCCGCACTTTCGCCACGACGCGTACTCAGGAATTCACTCTCCAGGCGGCGTTCAAACAGACGGCGGTTAGGGATTTCCAGACCAGGGTCCATTAACGCAATACGCTCCAGCTCCCGGTTTCGTTTACGCAATTGCCAGGTCAAATTGTAAGACGTCACGCTCAATACCAGCATATAGCAGGTCGCCAGCGGCAATGTCAGCCAGACGGTTTGCGGACTGAATGCGAGATGGACGCCCGCGCCATCCACCAGCCAGACCATAACGAAAGCGCAAAGGAACGCCTGCATGGCAGCGATTAACTGCGCTGCGCCCCCTGCCGCATAACGGTCCGAGGCCAGCACGGCCATGATAATGAACGAAGGAAGCGGACTGAGCGCCATCAGCGCCACCCAAATCCCACCGAATGCCGCGTCCAGCGTTAAGTTATGGCGTTCGGTGCCGGTGGAGTCTTCTGCACGCAATGCCCGGCGATAAGCCACCCACGGCCAGATAAACGCATTGATAAATAACAGGGCGCTGAACGCCACACCGCGATCCATCTCCATCAATACCGAGAGAATCGGGAAGAAACATAAAATTGTGCCAAGCTGGCGCATGATAAACATACGACGCACGAAGCGCTGCGAACGCCGCTTCAGATGGCTATCATCAGGTGAGTAATAATTCATTCACTGGAAAAGTCTGATCGACAAGAAATGCAGTTTAACGGGAAAAACAGTGAGCGGAGCGCTTTATTTTAAGAATTTTTACCTTGCGCTTAACAACTGCGCAAGATTCGTTAGTTTTCTGTAAAGCTATCGCCCAAATTTACGCGCGGCGGCCAAACAACCTACAACGGCTGCCGTCACCGCCAGCATCGATGGATTGATGGATTCATGGAGCAATAAAGCCGAAAAACTGAGGCCAAAGAAAGGCTGTAATAGCTGAAGTTGACCTACGCTGGCGATGCCACCGGCTGCCAAACCTCTGTACCAAAAAATGAAACCAATCAGCATACTGAACAGCGATACATAACCTAAAGCCCACCATGCTGACGCCTGAACAGGTGAAAAACGCATAGGAGCAGTCATCACTGTTGCCAGCAGCATGATCGGCAGTGAAAGAATCAGTGACCAGCATATGACCTGCCAGCCGCCCAGATGACGAGTAAGCATCGCGCCTTCCGCATAACCCAGGCCGCACACTAACGTCGCTGCGAGCATCAGGATATCACCGGTAAGTGAAACCGCGGCACTTTGCGCCAGCGCAAATCCCATGACCAATAGACACCCGATAGTGGAAAAGAACCAGAATGCTCTTCGTGGTCGTTCGCCTCCGCGAATGACAGCAAAAAACGCGGTAGACATTGGCAGCAATCCGATAAAAACGATGGAATGTGCGGAGCTGACATGCTGTAACGCCAGTGCAGTGAGCAAAGGAAAACCTACTACGACACCGAGTGCGACGATAAACAAGGAGAAAAGCTGGCTGAGGGCAGGCCTGCTTTGCCTTAGAGCGAAAATCAGCAGAAGCGCCAACATTCCCGCTATTGAAGCCCGCATGAAGGTTAGGAAGAAGGGGTCAAAACTTTGTACTGCCACGCGCGTAGCCGGTAATGACCCACTAAAAATAATCATCCCGATGAATCCGCTTATCCATCCTTTTAATCCAGAATTGCAAGCGTGACACACGCTTGTGTTGCTGCTACTTGCCATAAACGCCACCTTGATTCATTGACTTACCCACCGTTGACGCTACAGAGCGTAAATGACAGCATTAAAGACAATCAAAAAATTGTCATGGATACATTAGATGAAGGCCCGCTATAAAGTCATCGTTGATGAATTCGCCAGCGCGATACAACTCGGCCATTTGCCCGCAGGGACACGATTGCCCACGCACAGAGCTCTCGCCAGTCAACGCGCTATCTCATTAGCCACCGCAACACGTATTTACAATGAGCTGGAAGCCATGGGGCTGGTGAGCGGAGAAACAGGTCGGGGAACCTTTGTCAGGGAAATTTTACGCCCACTGGGATCAGGTGATGATCAACAGCGAGTTGCACCAGATGTATTAGATCTGAATTTCAACACCCCTTCCCTGCCAGAACAAGCTGACCGTCTACGCAGTGCGCTGCGACAACTTGCGACACGCGGTGACATCGAATCGTTATTGCGCTATCAGCCTTATGCCGGGCGTTTGAACGACCGTGAAGCGGTTGCCTTTTACCTGAGCAATATGGGGCTTGTTCCGCAAGCCGAAAACGTTCTCATCGTTAACGGCGCGCAACATGGTTTGGCGATAACCGTAATGGGTTTGTTGAGACCAGGTGATGTTGTCGCGGTTGATGCTCTGACTTATCCGGGCTTTAAGGTGTTGGCCAGCCTGTACCATCTGGAGCTAGTCCCTATCCCAGTCAATTCTTCAGGCCCTGATCTTGTGGCTTTGGAAACAGTCTGCCAAAGCAGGCGGGTTCGCGCCATTTACACCATGCCTACATTGCATAATCCGCTGGGCTGGGTCTTGAACAAGGATCAAAGAGAAAAAATCAGCTCAATCGCTCGAAAATACAATTTGCTGATCATCGAGGATGCTGCTTACGCTTACCTCGCTCAAACGGCGCCAGCACCACTGGCGTATTACGCTCCTGAACGTACGATATATGTCACTGGTTTTTCTAAGAACGTGGCGACGGGGTTGAGAGTTGGTGCCGTAGTGTGTCCTGCGGAACATCGTGATGCACTGGAACGCGCGATTCGCGCCACTAGCTGGAACACACCCGCATTAATGACTTCCATCCTCTGCGACTGGTTGCGAGAGGGTTACATTGCTCAACTTGAGGAAGAGAAACGAAATGATGCCCAGCAACGTCAGGCCCTGGCGCGAAAGATCTTGCACACTTTTACCTGCTATGGCCATCCGAATGCGTATTTTATCTGGATTGTATTACCCGGTGAGGCTCGGGCGGAGCGCGTCATGAAACGTTTACTGCAGAGTGGGATTTCCGTATCAACCGCAGAACCTTTCAGCACTTCCTCCATCGTACCGCAGGCTATCCGACTGGCGCTGGGGTCTGTAAGCCTGCATGCGTTGCAATCTGCATTAAGAGAAGTAAAGGAAGCGATTCATTTTGAAGAGGGTTTGTAAAACGAAGCGTGGTTTTCAGCCACTCGATAATTAAAACTTTGAACCCACAGCGATTTTCAGCAGCAGATTAGCACCAGCAGTTGTCACAATGACGGCCAGACCGCAGGATGTTCACTGCCCTTTGTTGATAGGAAAACGTCATGTCTCTTTCTGCGGCACACAAGCGCGTGCTCATTGCCGGATCCGTCGGCAATTTTATTGAGTGGTATGAATTCGCCGTTTACGGTTTTATGGCCACGCTGATGGCTAAAAACTTCTTCCAGCTTGAGGGTGAAAGTGCCCTCACCAGTTTGATCCTGACCTATGCGGCATTCGCCGTGGCCTTCTTTTTCCGCCCGTTAGGCGCGATTCTGTTCGGCAGGCTTGGCGATCGCTATGGACGCAAACCGGTGCTGATCGCTGTGCTGATTTTGATGACGCTCGCCACAGTCGCGATGGGTCTGGTGCCGGTTTACGCCTCGATTGGCGTTGCCGCACCGCTGCTGATTACCGCGTTACGCATCCTGCAAGGGTTGTTTGCTGGCGGAGAGTACGGCGGCGCAGTTTCACTGATGACGGAGTTTGCGCCTCCCGGCAAGCGCGGCTTTTACGGCGCCTGGCAGTCTCTGACCGTGGCGTTTGGCCTGCTGGCAGGCGTGGCCGTGGTGGCCGTTTTGCCGCTGATGGTAGGAGATGCAGCTATGAGTGCCTGGGGCTGGCGCATTCCTTTCCTGCTCGCACTGCCTCTTGGAGCGATTGCACTTTGGCTACGGTCAGGCTTAGAAGAGTCTCCACAGTTTGAGCAAGCAACAGATGCAAAAAGCGCGTCGGTCAGCGCTACTGTGCGTGCCATTGTGCTGGGAATCGGACGACTGATGGTGTGGTCCGCAGCGGGTTATACCTATCTGGTGATCATGCCCACCTATTTGCAGGCTGCGCTGCATACCGGCTTCAACCAGGCGCTGCTGATTGCGGTGATCTCTAATCTCGGTTTTGCGGCTACCATCCTGCCTGCGGGTATCCTGAGCGATCGCGTGGGACGACGCACAGTGATGTTACTGGCGACTTTCCTGTTGCTGGTGCTGGCATTCCCGCTGCTGAAAGTACTACAAGACCCACAAAATGGCTTGCTAATCAAAGCGGCTGTGGTGTTTGTCGCGGGTGCCTTGGTTGGCATGCTCGCAGGCCCCGGCCCCGCGATGCTGGCGGAAATGTTCCCGACGCGCGTGCGCTATACCGGGCTTGGATTAGCCTACTCGCTCTCGAATGCACTGTTTTCCGGTTGTGCGGGGTTGATTATTACCGGATTGATGAAGCAGACGGGTAATGCAGATATTCCGGCGTGGTATGTGATGGGCACCGCGCTGGTAAGTTTCGTGGCGCTGTTAACGTTGAATAAAGACGATCACCGCAGGCCACTTTAAAAAGAAGGCGGCCATCAGGCCTAATGCCGATCAGTTAAG